>CAVIYC010000057.1:0-654 GCA_963647095.1 Oscillospiraceae bacterium
GGTTTTCAACGGAAATACGTATTCGATATCTCCCAAACCGAGGGGAAGGAGATAGACGCATTTAGGTTCGACGAAAACAAATTGGTTGAAGATAAGGACAAAATCCTAAGCGGATTAAGGAAAACGGCCGAAGAAAACGGCTTTAGCGTTACCTACGCGAGCAAAGGCGAATTGGGGGATGGCTGTTATGGATTATGCAATCACAATACCCATGAGATCAAAATCCGAGAGGGATTGAAGGATCTCCAAGAAATATCCACGACCATCCATGAATGCGGGCACGCTTTGGCGCATTCTTCTTTTAGTGAGGATTTCGATGGAATAAAGCCCAGAGAGAAAAGGGAAATAAAGGAAGTGGAAGCCGAATCCATCGCCTGCATAGTGTGCACGTATTTGGGATTGGACACCCAAAATTTCAATTTCTCTTACATCACCGGCTGGGCGGAAGGGGATATATCCAAATTCAGAAAAAACATCGATTTGATATCGAAATATGCGAATACCTTGATAAAAGGCATAGAAAAAGAGCTTTCGATTTAGATTATTCCAAAGAATTGGCGTTTAAGAGGAAATCGAAGAGATTCAGATGCAGTATTCCGTCTTCGTCGTAATTTCCCAAACCATCGTATTTGGTTATCAAAACCTTTTTGTAGG
>CAVIYC010000057.1:722-5600 GCA_963647095.1 Oscillospiraceae bacterium
TGTAGGCTTTGTTGATTTTTTTAAAAGGCCGGACTTCCTGCTTCATTTTCTCCTCGTCGGTTATGAGCATGGCTGATTGGATATAGATCACTTTGTCGAATTTTTCGGCGATGAAATCGATTTCGAGAGTCGTTCTGGACGTCTTATCTCCTATATGTTCGTAAATAGGGAGGACTCCAATCGAAACGTTGTAGCCTCTATAGATAAGTTCGTTGTAGATAACGTTTTCCATATAATGGGGTTCTTGGTCTTTCCCGACGAACCCGGACGAGGCATACCTAAGCCCCATGTCTTCGAAATAATATTTGCCAGAGGCGCCTATGAATTTTCTGCCGTTTAGATCGTATTTCTGGGCTTGGTTTATCAAAAACGAATCTTCCATATGTTCGATGTATTTCGCGACGGTAACGGGCTGAATCGTCGATTTCATCTCGGCTTTGAAGGTATTGGCGATTTTCGTTGGATTGACGAAAGAACCGACATTGGTCGACATCACTTTTACCAAATCCCTGATCGCGGAGTCGCCTCTTAAAGAATATCTTTCGACGATGTCATTGATATAAGTGTTCGTGAAAACCGATTCCAAATAAGATCTTTTCGATGGTTCGTCGGGCAAAAGGGAAACTTCGGGAAGGCCTCCGTATAGGCAATATTCCTTCCATAAAGCGAGATTGTCCGATTTCCTCTCTTTGTTGGCTTCCTTGAATTCTTTGAAAGTCAGGGGGTGGACTTTTATTTGCCAGCCTCTGCCTCTGAATTCGGTGGCGATGTCGCTGGAAAGCATGCGAGAGTTGGAGCCGGTGACGAACACGTCGACGTTATTTAAGTGAAGAAAGCCGTTCAAAACATCGTAAAAAGTAATTAAGGGAACGGAACCATCGGACGTTTCACAACCATCGAAAGCGGGGTTTTTCACCTTTTCGCACATTTGTATTTCGTCGATGAGAAAATAATATTTCGAACTCGCGTCCTTGACCTTTTCTTTGAAATACGAAGATAAGACCAGCGGATTTCGATAGGCGATGTTGCTATCGTCGTCCAAAGAAAGTTCGATTATATGGTCGCTACTTACTCCGATGGAGAGAAGATAATCCTTGAATATGTGGAAAAGCAAAAACGATTTCCCAGACCTTCTTGGGCCGGTGATGATTTTGATCATTCCATTGCCAAGTGAAGCTTTCAATTTTTCTAGGTAAGATTCGCGCATGATATACATAATCGCCACCTCCTTAATACATATTTTTGTGCGAACGCACATTTTTATGCACTAATTGTATAATAGAAATGGAATAAATACATATTTTTGTGCTGAAAAATAGAAAAATAACAAAAAAGCGAATTAAGTTGAAACAAAACATTCACCCAATATTTAGACTTACGGACGTGTTTTGGCTCTGCCTTGCGCGGTCTATTTTTTCAAATTAGTTGCATTTTATATAAATAAGTATAGAGTATTGCCAGTTAGCCGAGACTAACTAACGATTATTCGACTTCCGTGACTTCATGGACAATCCTGACCGTCGATTAGTCTCAAGGCCCTATTTTTTTGAGAAAGTAGTTAGCCGATACTAACTTAGGAGGAACGGCATGCCATTGATAATCGCACCCATGAACGTCGATCTCAAAATCAAGAAGATCCTCGTCGAAGACAAGCTGAAGAAGCACCTTCAATCTTTGGGAATAACCATCGATTCCGACATTCGCGTCATCGATAACGTGAACGGCAATCTGATTATCATCGTCAAAGGCGTGAGACTCGCCTTGGACAAGGGCATCGCCGGAAAGATCCTCGTTGCATAGGAGGCAGGAATTATGCAGAAAAAGCTCAATGAATTCGCGATAGGCGAGACTGGCCTAATCATCAAGGTAGAGGGAGAAGGACGTTTGCGTCGCAGACTGTTCGACATGGGAGTCACGCCTGGCGCCAAAGTGTCCATGAAAAAGAAAGCCCCCCTTGGCGATCCTATCGAGATTACCATCAGGGGTTATGAATTATCCTTAAGAAAAGACGAAGCCAGCTTGGTTGTCATGGAGGTTGAGGAATGAAACACATCGCATTAGCTGGAAACCCCAACTGCGGCAAAACGACCTTATTCAACATCCTCACCGGATCCACGGCGCACGTAGGAAACTGGCCGGGCGTCACGGTGGATAAGAAAACGGGCGTATACAAAAAATTGGAAGAACCCCTCGAAATCGTGGACCTTCCGGGTATCTATTCCCTTTCGCCATATACTCCGGAAGAAATCGTTTCCAGAAATTACATCTTGGACGAGAAACCGGATGCCGTCATCAACGTGGTGGACGCCACCAACATCGAAAGAAACCTTTATTTGACCACCCAATTGATGGAGATTGACGTCCCTATCGTCATCGCCCTCAATATGTGCGATTTGATCAGAAAAGAAGGCAGCGCTTTGGACCCTCAGCTCTTATCCAAGAAGCTCGGCGTCCCAGTAGTCGAAATCTCCGCCTTGAGAGGCGAAGGCTTGGACGAATTGATGGAAGCCACCTTAAAAGCCAGCAAGGAAAAGAGAGAAGGCAAGACTTTGCTTGAAAACGCCAATCTCATGCACCTTATCAGGGACGTTACCATCGCTTTTGAGGGCAAAGGGGTCGAAAATCCTTTGTTCCACGCCGTAAAACTCGTGGAATTCGACGAAATCGAAACCAAGAACCATGGGGATTTGCTCCCGATGGTCGAGAAATTCAAAGAAACCTTCAATGACGATACCTTCGGAGACGACTTCGAAGCCTTGATCGCCGATGCCAGATACAAATACATCGCCAAGGAATTCGGAAAAGTCCTCATCAAGAAGGAAGCGGAACCCGAAATCGTCGAAGTCGACGAAAACGGCAAAAAGAAAAAGAAGAAAGCCAAAGTCGGAACCAAATCCGACCGCATCGATAAAGTCTTGACCCACAGAATTTGGGGTCTTCCCATCTTTATCGTCATCATGTTCTTCATCTTCCATTTCACCTTCAGCGAAGACCTCTTCTTCATGGGCAAAATGGGGCTCACCATCGAAAATGCCGGTGCCATCAACTTCTTCACCGGAATGGGATATGAAGAAGGGCAAGTCATGGAAGGCATACCTTCGTTGGGCGTCTTCTTGCAATCCTGGATGGGTTACATAACCGGCAAAATCATCGCGGGATTCCAGTGGATTTGCTCCGGATTCAAAGAATACGGGGACGTGGCCGCCGCGGCTGCCAGCTCCACTTGGTACGGATCGTTGATTTGCGACGGAGTCTTGAATGGCTTGGATGCCGTTTGCTCCTTCATCCCGCAGATCATGTTGTTATTCTTGTTCATCGCCATCATGGAAGATACCGGCTATATGGCCCGTATCGCCTTCATCTTGGATAGGGCCTTTAGGAAATTCGGCTTGTCCGGAAAAGCCTTCATCCCCATGCTTACCGGCTTTGGTTGCTCGGTCCCGGGCATCATGGCCACCAGAACCATCGAAAACGACGTCGAAAAGAACAGGACCATCCGTTTGATGACCTGCTTCTCTTGCGGCGCGAAAGCTCCTATCTGGGCCTTGTTGGCCGGCGTTGCCAACGCCTGCGGATATGGATATGGCGACGTATTCGTCTTCACCATCTATATCGGCGGCATCGCCCTAGCCATAATATTGGCCATCTTCATGCGCGTGTTCTCCAAAGACAAATATGTCTCTCCGTTCATCATGGAATTGCCGCAATACCATTTGCCGCAAGCCAGAAACGTCGGAGCCCACCTTTGGGAGAAACTCAAGCATTACGTCGTTAAGGCCGCGACCATATTGACCGCGTCCTTGATCGTCATCTGGTTCTTGAAGACCTTCGGCGTGGAGAACAACAAGTTCTGCATGGTCGAAGACATCGATCATTCTTTGATTGGCTACATCGGCATCGGATTGAAGTACATCTTCTATCCTTGTGGCTGGGCAATTGGCGAGGACGGCTGGAAATACGCGGCCGCTTCCGTCACCGGTTTGGTTGCCAAGGAAGATGTCGTCGGAACCATGGCCGTCTTATTCAACGGCGGAAACGAAGATACCTTGGCCGAAGCTTTGACCAGCTTGACCAGCTATGGCGTTTATTCCTTCGCCATATTCAATTTGCTCACCTTCCCTTGCATGGCGGCCATCGCCACTGCCAGAGCCGAGCAATCCAGAAAAGAATTCTTAAAGACATTGTTGTTCTGGTTCAGCGTTTCTTATATAGCCTCCGCCTTGGTCTACTGGGTTGGCTATCTATACGTCGAAGTGTTCTGGTGGGTCGGAATGATCGTCACCTTGGCGCTTGTTGGCGGAGTCGTCACCGCTGCGATCTTGGTTGTCAAAAACAACAAGAAAGCGGCCCAAAAATCGATCGCTTAGCCAATGGAATGGTATGAATACGTGATTATCGTCGTGGCCGTGGCCTTGGTCATAGCCCCGATAATCGCCCATTTCGTCAAAAAGAAAAAAGGAACGCTCAAATGCGAATGCGGGCACTTGCAGAGCGAATGCGTCGGCAATTGTTCGGCTTGCTCTCTTCCCAATAAGAAGGAAAAGGGAAAAAGCGGAACTTTGACTTACGTCGTCGGCGTTGAAGGGATGAAGTGCGGGATGTGCGAAAGTCACATCAACGACATCATCCGCAACAAATTCGACGTAGCCAAAGTCAAATCATCGAGAAAAAGCAAAACCGTGACCATAGTCGCCAAAAACTTGCTGAACCCCTCCAAAATAAGAATGGCAATCAACGAGGCGGGCTATGAAGTTACATCGGTTAGGCTGAAATAATTTCTAAGATCAGAGGAGGTCGCAAAGCCTCCTCTTTTCTTAGGCTCAATCGGCGTTTAAAAGGCATTTCTACCTTAAAGTGAATATATGTTCTACTTAATGT
>CAVIYC010000058.1:0-5338 GCA_963647095.1 Oscillospiraceae bacterium
CGATGGCGCGAGCCAAATATTCGGCGGCCAAAGCGGAGTTGTAGCCGACGTGGGTGGAAGCCAAGGCCTCTCCGTTTTCTTCGTCGATGGTAGTTCCGCCCAAATGGCCGTAGATCTTGTCATAGACGCCCTTGGCTTGGGTGGTGCCTCTGTAATATTCGCCGGTGTTGACGTCGGAGATATAGAGGTTATTCAAGAGTCCATAGAAAGCCTGGGAGCCGGCAGTGCACTGAGAGGCATAGCTGACGCGGTCGATGCCCAAGGAGATGGCCTTCCGGAAATCTTCGTTGGCAAGGATGGTTTTGTTGCCATTGTGTTCAGTGCTGCCAGAAGCGGCGTTCTTTTGTCTCTTCAAGAGCTGAGATCTGCTGACGTTGAAAGACATCTTGGAAGTGTAAGAGGTCGGGGTGAACTGCAACCTGGAAGAAGCACCGTACTTCCTCATGTCGGAAGCGGTCAATTCGATGTCGTCGATCTCGCCGTTTTCGAACTTCTGCATAGCAGTGGTGTGGTTGTCGATGATTTCGGTCGTGATCTTTTGGGTCTGGAATTGTCCTTCGTGGTTGCCGTCTGTCCAACCATACCATTTATCGTTCTTTACGATCTCAATGAGTTTGTTGGACTGGAAGTTGGAGAGTTTGTAAGGTCCGAAGGACTTGTAGTTAGAAGCGGAATCAGTGCCGTATTTGGTGGCTTTTATGCTGGTTCCGGCGACGGTCGTGGTCAATTTGTCATAAAGGGTGGTGTCGACCAACCAAGAGGAAGTCAAAGAGAATTCCAAGTCAGTCAAAGAGACGGGCTGATCGGAAGCCATGACCAAACGGAGGGTGTAGTCATCGATGGCTTCGATGCCGACGTTATCGAAATCGGAGACGCCGGTGTGGTTGTCGTATTCAGCAAACAACGGCAATCTCCAAGCGTTGTTTCTGGAAGCCACGCCACGAGGATATCCGAGGGTCTTGACGAAGAGCTCGATGTCATCTTTCAGATTTTCCCAGGTATAGATGGTATAGGAAGTGGGGAGAGGATCGCCATTGGTCGTAAGCTCGGCTTCGGCGACGATCTTGCTGCCGCTGACCTTAAGCTGCAACTCATCCCATTCATATTCCTGAATGCTATAGTCGCGCATATCTTCGGTGATGTCGCTGGCTTTTTCGACGTTCTTCCAGTCGGAAGAGACTTTGTCGGTGCCGAGGACGCCATCGCGACGGATCTTGATCAAACCTTCCAAAACGGCGTCGGTGATACGGGTGGCGGCCGCTTCGGCGTTGTCGCTCAATTTGCTGCTGCGCTGATTCAAAACCGAATAGAAAGCGCCTTCGTCCAAATCAGAGAAGATAGCGCCGGCGTACGGGGAATTCGCGCCGATGTTGATATACCAGATATCGTTGTAGCAGAAGTCTGGGTCAGTGGAATCCAAAGTGGTGCTGTCTTTGATGTAATTGAAGGCAGGCTCGATGGTGACTTGGCCGTTTTTGAAGTAAGCTTCGGCGTTGGCCAAAATGGTCGTGCCTTTGTACCAGCTGTCGGCGCGATGGTTGACCATCGCGGGGTCAAGCAAACGCTTCATGGATTCGACATAGTCGGTGGCGGTGATCTTGGTGCCGTCTTCCCAGCAAGCTTTGTCGTTCAGCTTGATGTCGTAGGCGATGCCAGAGGTCAGGTTGATGCTCGAACGGCCAAAATATTTGGTCTTCTCGGCGGCGCTCAATTCGGAGGTGACGTCTTTCGGGAAGTCGGAAGCCATCTCGGTCAAGAATTTATAACCGGTCTTTTCATCATTGAAACCAAGGTCGTAGAAACCCATCTCGGTATAAGAGAGAATGTAGGAATCGGAGTTGGTTTCCCAGGCATGCGAGTTCCAGGTTTTGGGGTTCGCATCCAAGTAGGTGCTCAAAGTATAGTCGACGTCGCTTTCGTCGTTGCAGGAAACTAATGTCGCCACAGCGCCGAAGGACATGACCATAAGAGCTACTAATTTCTTGTTTTTCATACCTTTTTCCTTTCTTTTTTCAAAATTTTCCCTAATGAAAACGCGCTTATTATGCCCAAGCGACCATGAATGTCAATTTTTAAATTTCACATTTGGGAAAAAGATTGTTTATTTACATAAACCCCTTTGCCAAACGCCTTTGATATAATGGGGGCATGAGAAACGTCAAAAAACTTATATTGCTTATCCCATTTGTTTTGTCTTTAACAAGCTGCACCACCGGCGTTCCCACCGAAGTCAGCTTCGAAAACACCTCTTTGGAAACCGGGACGATACACACCGCTTTCCAGCAAAGCTTCTTGGACGCGGAAGATAACGACGCCTTCATCTCTACCCAAAACCAAGAGACTTTCGCCCGCACTTCGTCTTCCAAGCCAAACCCCATAAAGTTCTCTTGGAAATACAAATCGGATTCCATAAAGAAACCGACTAAGACCATATTGAGAATCTCGGAGGATGAAACCTTGTCCAAAGATGTTTTCGCCTACGAGACGAACAAGAAAGAATTGGACGTATATAACCTTAAGGTTAACACGACTTATTATTTCAACGTTTCCCTAGATTATGACGGGACGGTATTCACCTCCGAGACATATAGCAAAAAGATAGAAGACCCCACCGTCAGAAACCTCTATATCGACGGGGTCAGAAACGTGCGAGACGTTGGAGGATACAAAGTAAATAACGGCACGATAAAGCAAGGCTTGCTATACCGTTCCGCGGAATATAACGGAGACTTTGGATCCGTGGTCACGGATTTGGGAAGAGAGCAACTTATAAATACCTTGGGCATCAAATCGGACATCGATTTGAGGAGAACCGCCGACTTTGTTAACCCCAAGGACGAAATAGGCTCGATAACGGAATCCCCTTTGGGCTCTTCTATCAATTGGGTGTCCCTCCCGATGTATTTTGGGGGAATGAACATATTCACCTACAATTCGAATCTGGAAAACATAAAGTCGTTCTTTGAATATCTTTCAAACGAGGACAATTACCCGGCCATATTCCATTGCGTGAGGGGCACCGATAGGACTGGCGCGTTAAGCTACGCCTTAGGCGCTTTGTTGGGAATGAACGAAAAAGATTTGATGAAGGATTATCTCTTCTCCAATTTCGATGATTTGAATTCGGATCCGTTGTTGACCAGCAACATATCCGGGGTGGGGATGTACGTATATCAAATAAACAAAGAAACGGGCGATAACCTATCCGAAAAGGCGGAAAATTATCTGATGAGATGCACCGGCGTTAGCAAAGAAACTCTGGATAAAATCAAAGATATATTGATCGACAAAGACTGAATATCTGTATCTAATTTCTCGATTTTATGAATTGAGGACGAAAGGTATAACAAAAGACTCCGGATAACTGGTTTTCTGGTTATTTTGAGCAATTTTATATCCTGAATAATAGTTTTTCTCATGAAGAATGAAGTAACAATGAAGTATTACTTCACACTTACTTCACTCTTTACTTCATTTTGAGTGAAGTTACTTAACGAATACCTTTTCGTGATTAGATTGATATTGAACGGGGTATGTCTGATCGTTAACAATCAAGAGCCCTCTTTCAACCAAGGGAAGCAATATTTCCTTTCTGAAATACGTGGAGGGTTTTACATTGAGGCTTTCGGCTATTTCCAAGGCCGTATGCCCTTTGTTCCAACAATACGAAAGTATTTCCAATTGCTTTGGGCTTTCTTCGTTAAGCAAGGTATAAACTTCAGGCTTCTCATTGTTTGCGATCAAACCGGATCGGTGAGTCAAATCCGGCAAAGTGAGCGAGAAAAACGAATCGTTGGAATCGGCATAGGGGGCGAATTTCGCTCCATATGGCTTATATTCTTCCTGGATTTTGTCAAAACCCGTCCCTTTGTGATCCATGATGCGACATAGGGTCAACACGCCGCAAATAAGCTCGTTTCTTCTAATTGGGGGTATTTCCGAAAGATTGGTTTCCTTCCTTAGCCATCTATGCGACGGCAAAGACCCGGGAGAGACGATTTCCAGCCTATCCTTATAGATGTTTATCTCTATTTGGCTGCCTTGAACGAAATAATTTCTATGCCCTATGGCATTGGCTATGCCTTCGGACAAAGAACGCTCCGGAAAAGAAAATATCTTTTTTCGGCCATCAGGGGTTTTTTCAAACCCATCCACCGATCTGGATTTGACGAATTCCATGCATTGTTTGTATTCGTCGATCAAGTTGCCGTTTATGGTCTTGCTATAGAGGAAGACATTGTCGCCTTTGCTGTTTCCCGGAAAGGCGGAGCATTCTATGAACGAGCGCGTATCGTTGCAATCGTCTTTGAATAACAACGAGCCTTTTTTCAATCTCTTGTCAATGGTGAAAAAACCGATGTTCAAGAGATCCTTCTCCGTCAAATCTTTGCCATCGTTTTGTTCTTTGTAGAAGGCGAACAACGTTTTGAAATTGTCTTTATCGAATATTTCCTCCGTCTCCAACGTATCGTAAGCCACGGAATCGCTGGACATTATCATTTCGCGTATTTCTTCTCCGCTTGCCGGGCTGGTCTGCCCAAAGTGCCTTACATAAATAACGCTCAATCCGTTCATATGGAGGGATATTGGAGGCATTTTGCTCTTTTCGACCTTTATCGCCAAAACATAACGGGTTGGCGAGGTTTCGGGTATTGATATTTTCTCAATGGTGTAGCGAATGGGCGGCTCAATGTGGGTTTTGACCAAGCGTTGAACCATCAAAACGACGCGATCCGTGTCCTCATGCGACAAAGCGACGATCTTGTGCGTTTTATCTTCCACGCCAATATATAAAATCCCACCGAAAGTATTGGCGAAAGCCGCCAATTCCTTGAGCCAGGAGATTTCTTTTCTTCCTTTGCCGTCCTCTGTTGGGCCTTCAAAAATCATGCCTTTGAATTCAAGTTCATAATCTTCTAGATTTTGGTTTGTCATTAATTCTTCGAAAAGCATAAAGTTGCCTCCCGAGAACGATTATACCTCAAGAATGAAGTAACAATGAAGTAATACTTCACACTTACTTCACTCTTTACTTCATTTTGAGTGAAGTTGTTGAAATCGATAAGCCGCCAAGTAACCGTCGCGTCCTCGTGATTACCGTGCCAATTATTATTGGAGCATCTGATTTTAGGTTAGAAACGCGTAGCCAATGCCCAATCGATAACAAAAAAGCGTTATGGGGAAACATTCGATGAATAATTATATTTTTGTCTATAAGAGGATTTTAAGCGGTTTTAACGGTCCAAACGGCCCATAAATGGATGGCGTTGTCGCTAGGCACAGTAGAATTCTTATCCGACAAATACTCATCCAACAAATCTTTCACATAATGATAGCC
>CAVIYC010000059.1:0-5320 GCA_963647095.1 Oscillospiraceae bacterium
AGCCCTTTCTCTATTGATAGAAAACCGCGATGAATTCTATAAAGCGGATCCCATAAAAACCATTGAGGCCAACTTCTCCCTGCGCTTTGCCCTAAATCAATACGACGAAGCTTACGACGACGTGGACATCTTTTCCGATTACCCTTACGTAAGCCAAGAAGTGGAAGAAGAATTAAGGAAGCTCCCCAAGTTGGTCAGAAACGCCGAAAAGTCGTATCTGAGGAGAAACAGCAAAAAGGAAATCGATCTCTCCTTGAATCAAAATGAGTCCGCTTTGCTAGAGAATCTCGATAGGATTTCGGACAAAGACATCCCCTCTCACTTAAACGAAATCAGGAACGTCGTCTCCTCGTTGGGCAAAGATTCGGCCAGGACCTACGCCCTTATGCTTTTGGTCGCCGGCAAAGACCAAAAAGAAATAAAATTCATTAAAAACGATTCGGAGTTCGACGTCATCCCGAGCGAGCTTGAAATACCTTTCTCGGGGAATACCCATCTAAGATTCGTGAACAAAGTCCAAGAAGAATGCAAGGACCCAAGCCTCTCCGACGTCGCCCTTTCCCTCTATTCCAACGCCTATATCGCCGCTTATCCCGAACCCCTTTTGGAAGAGGGCAAAATAAGCGATTACGTCTCCGCTTTCATAGATATCGCGAGAGAATATCTAAAGCAAGATGACATAGCCCCCTGCAAAATCGATCCCGAGGTTTTGCTTAGGGTAAAGAAATTCCTAGATGCCGCCAAGTGAAAAGGTGGCTTTTCTTTATTTCTTTCCTTGCAACACGCCCACGCTTAAGCGTATACTCTACACGCAAACCAATGCTTTTTCGTCTACGAAAGGGATAGATTTATGAAGAACACAGTTACAAACGTCTCTTCGACCAAAGTGAAAATCACCGTCGAAGTTGACAAAGAGAGCTGGAAGGCCGCTCAGGAAAAAGCCTTCAAAAAAGTCAGCGCCAACGTCTCTGTCAAAGGTTTCAGACCCGGCAAAGCCCCGCGCAAATTGTTGGAAGAAAGAGTCAATCCGGCTTCGGTCTTCGACGCCGCCATCGACGCGATGTTGAATCCCGCCTTCTCCCAAGCCTTGGAAGAAACCAAGATCCAACCGTTCTTGCGCCCGGATGTCAACGTCACCAAGCTCAGCAACGATGACTTGACCCTCGAATATACCGTGACTTTGGCCCCTAAGGCCGAACTCGGCAAATACACCGGATTGGAACTCACCAAAAAGGCCCCGTCCGTCACCGCCAAAGAAGTCGACGCCGCCATTGCCAAACGTTTGGAGAATTCCGCTTCCTTGGTCGTCAAGGAAACCGAAGCCGTCATGGGCGACACCGTCGTCTTCGACTTCATCGGACGCACCGAGAAAGACGGCGAAATGGTCGCTTTCGACGGCGGCAGCGCCGATAACTACAGCTTGGAACTCGGCTCCAAGCAATTCGTCCCTGGCTTTGAAGAAGCCTTGGTCGGAGTCAAAGCCGGAGAAAAGAAAACCGTCAAGATCACCTTCCCGACCAACTACGTCGAGGAATTGGCCGGCAAAGCCGCCGAATTCGAATGCAAGATCCATGAGGTCAAGGGCAAAGTCATCCCCGAATTGAACGACGAATCCGTCGCCGACCTCGGGCTCAAGGACGACAATGACGAAATCAAAACCGTCGATGCCTTGAAGGCTTATGAGAAAAAGAACCTCTTAGCCAGAAAGGTCGCCGAAGCCGACAACGAATATTACAATTCCTTGGTCGACAAGATCGTCGGAGGAAGCAAAATCTCAATCGACGACGACATCATCCTCACCGAAGCCAAGTCTTCCTTGGAGAATTTGAAGAAGCAAGTCTCCCAAAACGGATTGACCTTCGAGCAATATCTCCAAATCACCGGCTCTAGCGAAGACAAAGTCTTGGACACCTTCAAAGACCAAGCCAAGAAAAACCTCGACGCCTTCGTCGTCCTCCAGGAAATCGCCTTGAAGGAAAACCTCCAAGTCAAGTCCGAAGACATCGAAGCCGAGGCCGATAAGCTCGCCGCCCAATATGGCATCAAGAAAGAAGACGTCATCAAATACATGCAGCAAGACGCCAACCGCTGGACTTCCCAAATCTTGGACAGAAAGCTCCACGACTTCTTGGTGAAAGAAAACAAAGCCATCTCCGGCAAAGCCACCCAAAAGGCCAAGGAAGAGACCGAAGTCAAAGAGACCAAAGCCAAGGAAGAAGCCAAGGCCAAAGAGACCAAAGCCAAGGAAGAAGCTAAGGCCGTCTCCGCCGCCAAAACCACCAAAAAGGCCAAGGTAGAGACCGAAGCCAAAGCCGCGCCCAAGGCCAAAGCCAAAAAGCCAGCCAAAGCCGAATAAAATTCAAAAAAGAATATGCCCCCATTTGGGGGCTTTCTACTCTAAAGGAGGAAAACAATGGGTAAAGAAAACTTACGCCTTCCATTATTGATAACCAGAGGCCTGGTCGTATTCCCTTCCATGACGGAATCAATCGAGGCCGCCAGAGATTTCTCTCTTTGCGCGGTGGATCTTTCCAGAAAAGAGACCAATTCCCTTCTCTATATCACCGCCCAGCTCGATCAGAGCAAGGAAACCTTCTCCAAAGAAGACCTTCCGGAATACGGGACTTTGTGCCGCATTTTCTATTTTCAGAAATCCAATAACTCTTACCGCATCAGGGTTAACGGCACCCAGCGCGTTAAATTCACCGATTTCTCCTTCGAAAACGGGACTTATTACGCCTCGGCCGTGACCATCGACGAAGAAGAAGGCGACGAAAAGGAAGAGAAGGATTTGGTAAACGAATGCCTCAAAATATTGAGGAATTCCGGCCTTTCCGCCTCCCTTCCGAAATCCGCTTACGACCCCAACGACGAATCCGTTTCCCCGGCTTCCTTTGCCGATGCCTTGGCGACTTTCCTGCCGATATCCTTAACCGACAAATTGGCTTTGCTAAAAGAAGGAAACGTGGTCGAGAGATTAAAGAAGATAAAAGAGCTCTTGTTGGAGCAAGTCGAGAAAAACAAATTGGAAAGGAAGTTAGACCAAAAGGTCCAAGCTTCCGCCGAAAAGAGCCAAAAGGAATATTTCCTCAGGGAAAAGATGAAGGCCATCAAGGACGAACTCGGCGAATCCCCTTCCGGATCCGACGTCGATTCCATCCGCGAGAAGCTCAAAAACAACCCCTATCCAGAATCGGTCAAACAAAAGGTCGAAAAGGAATTGAAGCGTTTCGAGATGATGCCCGAAGCCTCCTTGGAAGCCTCTTTGATCATGAATTACATCGAGACGTTGCTCAATGTCCCTTGGTATCAAAAGACCGAAGACATCGAAGATTTGAAGCGGGCCAGAGAGATTTTGGACGAAGACCATTATGGATTAGACAAAGTCAAGGAACGCATCATCGAATATCTGGCGGTCAAGAAATCGACCGGAACATTAAAAGCCCCGATACTTTGCTTTTATGGGCCCCCTGGATGCGGCAAAACGTCCTTGGGACGCTCTATCGCCCGCGCCTTGGGCCGCAAATTCTTCAAAGCGTCCTTGGGCGGAATCTCGGACGAAAGCGAAATCAGGGGACATCGCCGCACCTATGTCGGCTCCTTGCCGGGCAGAATCATCGAAGGCATGACCAAAGCCGGAGTCACCAACCCCGTATTCTTATTGGACGAAATCGACAAATTGGGCGGTTCGTCTTATAGGGGAGACCCTTCCAGCGCCATGTTGGAAGTCTTGGACCCCGAGCAAAACTACGCTTTCAACGACAATTTCTTGGAAGAGCCATATGATCTTAGCTCCGTGCTTTTCATTTGCACCGCCAACTATTTGGAAAACATCCCCACCCCGTTGCTCGACAGATTGGAACTGATAGAAGTCCCAAGCTACACCGAATTCGAGAAGATGAAGATCGCTTCCGGATTCTTGGAAGAAAAGCAAAGGAAAGCCAATGGCTTGAATGAGGGGGACGTCCTTTGGAAGCCAGACGGCGTAAAAGAGATATTGGACGCCTACACCAGAGAAGCGGGCGTGAGGCAGCTTGAAAGATGCATCGCCTCCGTCTCGAGGAAAGCGGTGGTCGAGTTGCTTGAAAAACCCGAGACCAAAAAGCCGATAGTCTTAAACGCCAAAAAGGTCAAATCCTACCTTGGCACCGAGATTTTCTCCGACACCAAGAAGGAAAAGGAACCGCAGGTCGGCGTGGTGACGGGCTTGGCCTACACCGAATTCGGCGGCGACATATTGCCCATCGAAACCACCTATTTCCCCGGAAAGGGCGGATTGGTTTTGACCGGCAAATTGGGCGACGTGATGAAGGAAAGCTGCGAAATCGCGGTGGACTACGTCCGAGCCAACGCCAAGAAATACGGAATCAAGGACGAAATCTTCGAAAAGAACGACATCCATATCCATTTCCCCGAAGGAGCCGTCCCCAAAGACGGGCCTTCCGCCGGATGCGCCATAACCACGGCCATCGTCTCTTGCCTGACCGGAATACCGGCCGACAACAACGTCGCGATGACCGGCGAAGTCTCCTTGCGCGGCAAATCTTTGCCTATCGGCGGGCTTAGGGAGAAATCCTTGGCGGCCTTAAGAAGCGGCATAAAAACCATCATCGTCCCCGAAGAGAACAAAAAGGACATAGCCGAGCTTCCGAAAGAAGTGAAGAAAGACCTCAAGATCATCACCATGAAAATGGTGGATGAGGCGATCGATCTCACTTTGCTTGGCAAGCCGACTCCGCTTGAATAATGGCCATCGTCAATTTCAGAAACGCCAAGTTCGTGACCGGCTGCCCTTCTTTCGCTTCTCGCCCCAAGAGCAACAAAATCTATCCTGAGGTGATATTGATCGGGAAGAGCAACGTCGGTAAATCGAGCTTGATCAACGCCCTAACCGGGCAAAAAATCGCCTTTTCCTCCAAAAAAGCCGGGAAAACCCAGCTTTTGAATTATTTCCTCATCGACGATTCCTTCTATTTGGTGGACGCCCCGGGCTGGGGCTTTACCGCCTATGGGAGCAAGTTGGACGATTCTTTCTCCCTGATGATG
The DNA here is from genome assembly GCA_963647095.1 of Oscillospiraceae bacterium. Lineage (GTDB taxonomy): Bacteria > Bacillota_I > Bacilli_A > RFN20 > CAG-826 > UBA4951. The sequence goes on from CAVIYC010000059.1 coordinate 5,047, forward strand.
GAAACCTACTTTGAGGAAAATCCCTATCTGAAAGCCGTCTTCTTGCTAATAGACGGGAGAAGGGGGATGAAGGAAGAGGACGTCTCGATGCTACATTATCTAAAAAGCATCGATATGCCCACGGTTTTGGTTTATACCAAATCCGATACATTAAAGCAGCAAGACAAACATAGGATAAAGCTTGAGGCGGAAAGCCTCGATACCCCTTATTGTTTGGCTTCGATAAAACAATATCCGGAAGAGATAAGGCGCTTGGTCGTCAATTCCATCCGGG
>CAVIYC010000060.1:0-2712 GCA_963647095.1 Oscillospiraceae bacterium
ATTCCCAACACCTTATTACGACGGCACTTATGTCGAAACGAAAACAACGGTTAGAGTTGAAGCCATAGAGGAAAACATAAAAAGTCTTGGATACATGCCTTTCGAGGAAAAACTTAGTGACTATGACAATAAAAAGCAGCCAAACGAATACCTGGAAATAACGATAGTTGCTGAGAATGAAGTCAAAATCGTAAAATGTTGCGGATATGGAAAAACAAGAGGGCTAATAAATTTTCATGAAAATGAATGGCATTATTTGCCAGGCGATTTTGTCTATTGTTTGTTTGAAGGATTTTATTTTTGAAAACAATGCGCAATTAGAATCAAAATTATAATCACTTCATGAAATGCTCTTGAAAAAGGGATATTTCCGACTATTCTACCAACCGCCTTTTAACTATTATTAAAATCTGTCGGAAGGATATTCACTCATATCCACCAATTCTTTTAGCGATAGTTCGAAGTCTTTGAGATCCTCTCTGTAGGTGACGCCATGCCAAACCGAATCGGTTCTTAGCACTTTGCAGACGGCTTTCTTTTCTTTCAAAAGATTGCTCATTACGTCAGCGGTCAGATATTCCGCGGTCAGCAAATCGTCTTTCCTTTCATTCAAGAATTTAGGCAGGCCTTCTTCCAATTCATCTAAAATATCTTTGGTATAGACAAAAAGATTCATCGAAACCAAAGTGTCGATATCGATTTTTTTGAAGGTATTATCACCTAACGGAGCGGCGTATATTTCGTTGCCCCTCCATTCGACGTTGGATTCCGTGACGCCAATCAAGTTTTTGTCTTGGTCAAAATTCAAAACCCCACGTTTGACCGCGCCGGTTTTGGATAAGGTGTTTTTGGCCAAATAGGCGACGTTCGCATATTGGCCTTTGGCGTCTTTGCCTAGCCCTTTTAAGTAAGAAGCAGCTTGTTTATAGGCGTCTGCCCCATAGAAATCATCCGCGTTTATTATCGCGAAATTGGACAAAATGACGTCTTTCGCGCAATAAATGGCGTGGGCGGTTCCCAAAGGTTTGGTTCTTTCTTTGGGAATGAAGCAGCCTTTCGGCAATTTGTTTAACGACTGATAGGCATAGGCCACTTCGACGTATGGGGATACGCGTTTCCCCACCGTTTCCTCGAATTCTTCCCTCATCTCTTCTTTGATGATGAAAACGACTCTGTCGAATCCGGCCTTAACCGCATCGTAAATGGAATAATCGATGATAAAATTTCCTTTTTCGTCTATCTTTTCGATTTGTTTCAAACCACCAAATCTCGACCCCATCCCGGCCGCCAAAATAACCAAATCCATAATCGCTCCTCAATCCACGTCGCACATCTTCTTGGCTTGTTTCATCCAAATCCTCATCGAGGTTTTCTCGGGGACGATCTTTTGGATTCTGACCAATGATCTGACCAAAAAGCGATTGATGGAATAGACTTTCTTTTTCTTCGCGTCTTTATAGGCCCTTAAAACCACCTCTTCTTTGGTGGATGTCATCTTGTCCCATTTGTAGTTTTTGCCGTTGTCGAAATCTTTCAACATGTCGGTCTTGATCCAATATGGGGTAACGGCCATCACGTGGATGCCTTTCTTTTTGTATTCGTAATGGAGGGCTGCGCTCCAAGAATTGACGAAGGCTTTCCCGGCCGCATAAACGGCCAAATAAGGAAGGGGCTGCCTTCCGGCCTGAGAACCGGTGTTGATCAGATGCGAGCCTTTATGCATATGTTTCAAGGCGTAATAGCTCAAAACCGCCACCGCTTCGACGTTCAAATGGATGGAGGAACGGATGTTGTCGACGCTTTCCTTTTCCATCGAGCAGGTTTTCCCCATTCCGGCGTTATTGATCATCCAAACGATATCAACGTCGCTTTCGTCCCATTTTTGCTCCAACAAATCCAAGGATTCGGGTTTGGAAAGATCCAAGGATATGGGAACGACTTTGTCTGGATAAGCTTTGGCCAATTCGTCCAGCAAATCTTTTCTTCTGGCTATGGCCCAAATCTCATCTACGTCCTCTTTGGACAATAGCTTCACCCATTCTCTGCCTAGGCCGCTTGAAGCGCCCGTGACCACCGCAATTCTCTTTCCCATAAACTAACCTCGGAGAGCGTATGCCCTTAATTGACATAATTAAGGATAGACTTTCGCTTGCAAAAGGTGAAAATATATTTTTGAAATTGAGGATAACATAAATGAAATTTACCAAAGCCATCGACAACCTTCCCCGCGTTTGGAAGCTTGTCTTATGCCTTCCCGTCTTAAACATTGTTTGGGCCATTTGGAGAATCTTGAAGTCCGTCGAGCACAACAACGTCCTCGAATTGATATTGGCGATATTGTGGATTATCGCGGGCTGCACAATCCTTTGGATCTTAGACATAGTTTGGATAATCCTATACAACTATCCATTCTGGTTTAAATAAGGAAATTAACTAGGCCCTTCCGATAAGAAGGGCTTTCTTTTCAAGGAGATGATTTATGGAACATTCGAAAACGTTTTTATCTTTGAAGCCGTATTTGGAAAAGAAGAGATTCTTAAGGACATTGGTCAACGTGATCTATTACGATTTGGCTACGACTTGCCCAATTGACCAATTGGAAGAGCAAGGCGAGATCATGAACCATTATGAATCGGAACTCGCCTCTATTTCCTCCGACGAAGAATATAAGAAACTGGTCGCCTTGGGGTTGAAGGATGAAAACGCCTCCAA
>CAVIYC010000060.1:2722-5222 GCA_963647095.1 Oscillospiraceae bacterium
AATAGAGCTAATGGAGAAAATGCCCTTAAAGGATTACGAGGAATACAGGAAATCCTGCGCCAAGTCCAACCAGATGTGGAGGAAATACCGAGCGGAAAACGATTTCGCCTCTTGGCTCCCTTATTGGGAAGAATGCGTTTCTTGGACTAAAAAAGTGGCCAAACTCAAAATGAAGGAAGGGATGAAAACCCCTTACGACGCTTTGCTGAATTCCTATGAGCCGGGGAATGATTCGAGTTACTTGGATGGGCTGTTCGCCCCGGTCAAGGAAACGATCGCCGAATTGCTGCCAAAGGTTCTCAAAAAGGAAGAAGGCAAGGTCTTGCCGCCTTTGGGAGAATACGACGAAAAGACGCAGGAAGGCTTGTCTTTGGCCCTTTTGGATTTGATTTGCTACAACATGAACCGCGGGGCTTTGAGGACTTCCGCCCACCCATTCTCCGCCGACATCGCCAAATACGATTCGAGATTGACCACCCGCTACGACATAAAGGATTGGAGAAACAACGTCTTTACCACCTTGCATGAAGGCGGCCATTGCCTCGAATTCCAAAACAAAGGCGAGAAGATGTACGAAGATTATCTCGAATACGTCGCCTCCGCCGCCCAATGCGAGACCCATTCGCGTTTTATCGAAAACATAATCGGACGTTCGAAGGAATTCGCTCCGATATTAAAGAAATATTGCGCCAAATACTTAAGCAAAGAATTCGAAAACATGTCGGATAACGACTTTTACGCCCTTTTAAACGAAGTCAAACCCAATTTGATCCGCTGCGACGCCGATGAATTGACCTACACTTTGCATATCATCATCCGTTACGAAATCGAAAGGGATTTGATAAACGGGGTCATCGAATGCAAAGACGTCCCTGAGATTTGGAACAAGAAATACAAAGAATATCTTTTGATAGACGTGACCAGCGACAAGGACGGATGCATGCAAGACGTCCATTGGACCGATGGGGAATTCGGATATTTCCCGAGCTATGCCTTAGGAAACCTCTATGGCGCGATGATTTACCAAAGGATGAATGAAGACATCGATGTCAAAGAAAGAATCAAGAAAGGGGATTTGCATTCCATCGTTTCTTGGCTTTCCGACAATGACTATCGTTATGATTGGATGAATCCGAGGGAATGGATCAAAGAGATTTGCGATAAAGATCTCGAGCCCACCGCATTCATAGATTATCTGAAAACCAAATATTTTTTATAAATCCTTGCTCCGTTTTCATTAAGCGAGCAATCGGAAGAAATCATTTTTCTTTTGGGAGAATATCTTTTATATGTTCTTTTGCTCCCAAAAGTATTTCATCAAACGATGGTTTGTTCGTGTTTTCGCAAAAAGCGAAATTTTCCATAAGAATGGCACGAATCTAAACAAGCTGTCCACCATTGTGCGGCAGGACTGGCAGTGGAATATATCGAGCGACAAGCGAATCAGAAGACTGGGCGAGGAAAATAGGCATAAGGAGGCCTGCTGTGCACTGGCATTAACTCGCTTCCTAGTGCTGAATTAGTCTAAATGATGAATAATATTATAAACTATAGCCTGATAACACAGTTGAAGGGAGAGTTCAAAGTGGCTAATACGAATGTTGTGAATCTAAAGCTTTCTTCCGAACAGAATGATTTTATTGCCAAGGCCCTGGCCGGAAACAATATCTTGGTGGATGCTTGCATTGGCAGCGGAAAGACAACCGCTATTCAACAACTTTGCGACGCATTCCCGCCAGACAAGCGAATCCTCTATTTGACTTATAATCGTCTGCTGAAATTGGATGCACAAGCAAAAATTAGAAGTGTCAACACCACCGTGAACAATTATCATGGATTTGCAATGGGGGCACTCCGAAAAGTTCATATTACTTGCGGTGTTCCGGAACTTGTCTGTACTTTTAATCGGATTAAGCCTCCGATTGATATGTACGATGTACTGATTTTGGATGAATATCAAGATATTGAGCAAGAATTCGCGGATATGTTGTGGCATATTAAATCCACCAATCCACAGATGCAGATTATCGCCGTGGGCGACATGATGCAAAAAATCTACGATAAGACTACGCTAAAAGTGCCTGATTTCATGGAAAAGTTCCTCGGTGAGCATATTACGTTGTCATTTACCAAGTGTTTTCGTTTATCGGAGCAGTTGGCCGGAAAGTTGGGCCGCATTTGGCAAAAAGAAATAATAGGTGTTAATGATAATTGCGTTGTTGAGGAAATGACCCCAGAGGCAGTTATCGAGTTTTTGGCACAACAGAGGCCGCAGGATATATTGTGCTTGGGTGATCGAACACATTTACTCTCTACTACGTTAAATTCACTTGAAAGCCGTTATCCTGATCAATTTAACAAGAAGACCGTGTATGCCAGCATACGGGACGAAGACGGTAACGCGTCAAAACCCGGAAAACATGCGGCTATTTTTACAACATTTGATAGCAGCAAAGGATTAGAGCGCCCTATTTGCGTGGTTTTTGATTACACTGAGTCC
>CAVIYC010000061.1:0-5194 GCA_963647095.1 Oscillospiraceae bacterium
CCTAAGGACAATGTTATTTCCAGTCCCAAGCTGGATTCGACTATTTTGCTTTTTAGGATGACTTCTTCCGCGTTTTCCCTATACGCTCTGGTAAGCCTTGGAAGGCCAAGCTTGGTCCCTCCGAAATATCTGACCACCACGATTCCGACGTTATCGAGTTTTTTATACCGGATGGAAGAAAGTATCTGAAGTCCGGCGGAGTGAGATGGTTCCCCATCATCGCCCATTTTCTCTATTGCCCCGAACTTGGCCCCATAGCAATAATGCTCGGCTTTGGGGTAGAGTTCCTTTATTTCCTTCAACCGCTTGGAAAAGGCTTCCTCATCTTGGATGTGGGTGAGGATGGATATGAAGCGGGAATGGAGTATCTCCCTTTCATAAGTTTCATTTTCCAAGACGGTTAAGGACATAAATGGATAAATTAATTGGCGGCGGCGGCAACGGCAGAATAGCTAAAGTCCGAAGCGAAGGCGTTAGGATAGCTGACTCTGTCCAAATGGACCGGGAAATCCGTTGCGGCATGATAGTTGTTGCGGTTAAGCATGTAATCGTAGATCGCCGAATTGTAGAAGAAGCCGTAAATGGCTTTTTCTTCCGCGGAATCGAGCGAAGTCACGATTTCTTTGAATTTCGCAACATCGGTCGTGCTATCGGCCAAAGCCTTGAAGCCATAGGATTCGACGATGGACAAGACGTTGTCGATGACTTTCAAGTGGCTAGCATTGGTTATGGCGTTAAAGCTATCGAGATAGCCATCATAGGTCTCTAACGCATCGTTGGAGCCGGTTTTTCTCGCTTCGTCGTCGTTCGGGTCGTTGGTCGCGGCCTCTTTGAAGTAAGTGCCGGAAATAGCGTAGGTCTCATTGCCTTTTAGTAAGGCTTTGGCCATGTTGTTGAGGATGGTCGTGCCGAACTTGGAAGGCGAGGCGTTCTTAAGCAAATGGGTGAAGGTGAAGTCCGAAGAATCGTCGGTCTTGAAATAACCGATGGTCTCCAAACTCGAATGGTAGGAAGGCAAGGTGCGTCCTTCCACCACGATTTCGCCGACGCTTCCGCCGACGGCGAATTCGATCTTTTCGGCGTCCATCAGATAAGAAGTGAACCATCCGGATTCCACGTCGACGTCATAATCTTCGGCCTCGAAGATATCATGGATGTCGTTAAGCGGGTTATCGAATCTTTGCCCGATGTCCAAGCTATAAGAGGTTCCGTCGTTAACGTAAGTGACTTGGAGGATGTTCCTCATGAAGATATCTCTGGACAAGAAGCTTTCCTCAGAGGTCACAAGCTCCATTGAGTCAGAATAGCCGCGGGTATAGAAAGCGTTGTCGTCATCGATGAACTTCATGACATCCGGGAAGATGGAAAGCAAGGTTTCGACGGTGTCCGAAGAGCCAAAATCAATCTTTGGATAAGTATTTCCGCTCACGGTATAAAGCTTGTTGAACAAGGTGATGAGCGAGTCGATGGCCCCGTTCTCTTTGCCATATTGTTCTTGGGTCAAGAAGAGGTTGGCGGTGTCCAATTTGATGGAGGAAATCGAAGTGACCGAAGAAGAGGTGACTTTGAATCCGATGGCCCCATTCAAATCAAAGGTGGGGTTGGACGAAAGATCTTGCTCTTCGCTGGTTAGGTAATTTTCTCCGTCATAAGTGTAATCAACAGAAGCTTTGTCGCTGCCGGAAAGGGTTATGGAGGAGAAGGTTCCGATATTGCCTAAGCTCTCGAGCGAATCGAAGGAGCCGGAATAAGAAGCCAAGTCGAATTCCGTGCTGCTATAAGCCGAGAAGTCGGTGTCTCCGCTAAGCAATCCCTTCATTTGGTAAGGAATGACTTCTTTTATGACGTCGAGATTGTTCAAGGACTTCAAGATTTTGGATAGCTCAGTAGGAGAATAGCTCATCAAATCCAAGCCTTCCACCGACATTCCCTCGCCGATGATGCCGAGGTCTAAGAGGGTGATGAGCAAACCGCCGCCGTTATTGTCATTGGTCAAAGCGGCGATTTCTTTGCCCCAATCTCCGGAATGCGAAGAAGAGAGCGTTCCGTCATTGAAGGACTTGAGATAGCTATTGAGCTTGATTTCGGCACTAACGTATTTTTGGCCGTCATAGGTGCTTTCGTAGTTGAAGCTAGAGAGGGTCGATTCTTTGATGATCAAGCCATAAGCCTGCTCAAAGACGGTCAAATCCTCTTGCCAGGAAGTGAGGGTTTCGGCTTTGCTCGGCAGCCAGGCCCCGCCCTCATGGAAGATATAAGAAGAATTCAAGAGAGTGAGGATGTTTTTGATGGTGCCAATGCTAGAAGTGTCGATAGTGGCGGTCGCGATGTTGTCGAACAAGGAAGAATTGTCGTTATACAAAGGGATGAATTGCGACAAAGTTTCTATCTCTGTGTCGGTGATGCCTTTATCGAAGTTCGGCTCGGAAGTGGAATCGATGGCTTTCATCGTGCCGTCATCCCCAAGCCAGTAGCAATAATAAGGGTTGGCGTTCTTCATCAAGATGCTGGAAGAATCGAATCCGGTTTCGAAAGTGGAAGCCAAGGCATTGACGAAAACGTCGGCCAATAAGGCGTTGTTGGACAATTCCTTGCCGACTTTCTCGATGAAGCCGGCGTCCAATTCCATAAAGCCGCTGCCGGTGATTTTCTTATAATCTTCGGAATTTTCCTTGATCATGTTGATGAAGGACTTCAAAGAATAGGTATCGCCGGTCAAGACTTCTTCGATGTTTATCTGGTCAGAGCAAGAAGAGGTCTTTTCCATCTCCGGGAAGAGCTTGGAAACCATATAGACGGCCTTGGTTTTGGCGTCCAAATAGTTGGAGGCTTCCGCATTATAGGAAGGATTGTCTTTCGGGTTAGAAGCGTAGTAATAACGGCTTCCGATTTCCTCTTTGCCGAAGATATTGCTCATCACGGTTTGGAAGAACGTGGTGTTGCCTGAAGTTTCAGAGCTGTTGAAAACGTGAGACTTGGCTAAGCAGGCCAAAATATTGGTGGCCGAATCGGCGTCCAAATCGGATATCTCGGCGCTCAAATTGGTCGAAGCGGCGTAATAGATAATGTTGCTGAGATTCTCGATTTCGTCGTCGCCATAAGGATCCGCGCTCAAGCCTTTTCCCATATAGTAATAATTGGGAGTAGCGCCTTCCGCACCCAAGCTGGAGGCCACGTTATCGATGCCGACCTTAATGATATTCGGCAACAAGCGATAGAGGATCTTGGAATCGTTGACGGCGGAGATGACGTCGTTCAAAGCCAGGCGTCTGGCTTCTTTTTCGACATCGTTCAAATCGGCGAAGATGTTCGTCGGGTTGAAGCTCTTTGTATCGACGGAAAGATTGACCATGCAATCGGTCAAATTTCCCAAGGCCTCGCATTCTTTGGCCCAAGGGCCGTCGTCTTTCAAACGATCGCAGTCAGAAGAAGTGGCGATGGAAACTTCTTGGGTATTTGGGGAAATGTTTTGAACATAGGAGAGCAAATTCGCCTCGCTGTCGGAATCGAGCGCCCCATAGACTCCGGAATCCAAAATGGCTTGGACCATCAAACGTTCGAAGGCCGTTTCGTGAGTCGAACCGTCTGGAACGGTATTGAAGACGATGGAGGTAGACAAGGCTTTGGTCAACGGGGTCATGAAATATTTGCCGGAAACGGTAGAGATGTCGATGGCTCCGGAAGCCAGATTGCCTTCATCGTCCACTAAGCCATATCCCGGATCCATGACGGTTTCCAAGAAATCGGAGAGATGCCTCATTTCGTCTTGAATCTTCCCGACGTTATAATCATCGTCATCGAAAGCGTCCCAAACCCAGTCGAGGTTGATGTAGCCGCAATCTCCGTCTCCGATGTTCATGCCGGAATCCTTCAAGGATTTGCCGATTTGCTCGTAAACGTGATAGGCAAGCGGCTGTCCGATGGTCGAAGAATCGGCCAAGGAATATAAGAGGGATTGAACGGCGCTGACCCTGATGTCGGAAACCGAAAGGCTTCCGCTTAGCGAAGCGCCGTTAAGGACTTTGGAAAGATTGCCGATGATATCGCCGAATACGTCGGCTTCGACTTCCCATTGGGATTTGGTTAAGCTCGACATTTTTTCGCCAAGCGAAGCGGTCTTTTCCTCTACGGTCGTTCCGCTCGTCCCTTTGTCTTCGAAGAACGAAATGGCGTCTCCCAAGGAACTTATCATCGTTTTGTAGAAGAATCGGCCGAAGGTGTAATCCTCGCCGGTTCCAAACATCTGGGAACCGGAGAGGGCCTTTAATAAGGAAGAAATGACCTCGGGGTCCGAACCGAAGAAATCGATATTGGATATGTCTCCGATTTCCGCGCCGAACTTGACGATGGCGTTTAGCGCCTCGCCTTCGTCTTCCCAGGAAGCGACGTTTTTGAAGGATAGGTTAAGCTCGGTGGCCGTAGTTCCGAGCATCGGGACCACCGCATCGTCCAACAAATCGGCGATGATGTCGCCGAATACGTCGGAAGAATCCAATGGTTTCAATATCTCGGCGAAGTTCGCGCCGGACAAAGAGGATAAGCTGACGGACCCGCCGCCCAACAAGGCTTCGAGCATATTTTCGTCGGTGTAAGTGCCGAGGGCGTAAATCAAATCGGCCACCACTTCGTTTTCCACCTCGGGATTGATGCTTTCGGACAAGGTGATTTCCTTTCCGAGCAATTGGCCGAAGAGATTGGAAAGCAAATTGCGGTAAGTGGTGTTCTTTTCGTCGTTTAGAATCTTGTTGCCCACGATGCCGTTAAGCAAAGTGATCAATTCGTCGTGATATTCGGCCAAGCCGCTGATGACGTTGCTGATTTGCCTGGCTGAGGCGCCGGATAAATCGCTGGCCTCGTTCATCACGTATTGGATCAAAGGCATGCAGTCTTTGGCGACTTTCAACAAGGACGCCAATTCGGAGCCGAAATTATCGACGTTGACGTTGATGCTTTCGATGCCAAGTTCCTTCAAGGCGTCGTTGCCGGTGAGGTATTTGTCAGCGATCGTAGGCAAGGCCGAAGTCAGAATCTTGGAATCGTCGATGCTTTCCGCCAAGGCGATAAAGCCATTGAGCAATCCGTCGGAAATGGAATGCAAATTGCCGTTAGGCTCATAAACGATGCCCGGCATGCTATCCAAGTCTTTGATGAATTCTTCGCAAATAGGGTCGGCGTTGACGAAGTTTTTCACGAC
>CAVIYC010000062.1:0-5148 GCA_963647095.1 Oscillospiraceae bacterium
GCTTCGCCAAGCAAGTCTTCGATTACGTCAAAACCATACCTTATGGGGAAACCAAGACTTATAAGGAAATAGCCATGGGGATCGGCGAGCCGGACGGAGTCAAAGAGGTGATGGAAGTCCTATCTTCCAACCCCATCCCCATCTTCATCCCTTGCCATCGGGCGGTGGGAGAGAAAGACGATATCGGCATATATTGCGGGAACGTCGAATTGAAGAAACGCTTGATCCATATGGAGAAAGCCAACGCCGCGCGCTTCGAATTATTGGGACTATGAACTTCGGGATCGGCGAAAGTCCGATCCTTTCATTTAATCTTGTTAAAAAGAAGTTGGTATGTATAATTAATAAGCCGTTTTTCTAGCGGCAACCTATGGGGCTTTAGCTCAGCTGGGAGAGCGCGTGCTTTGCAAGCATGAGGTCGTGGGTTCGATCCCCATAAGTTCCACCATAAGATTGGCTCAGTAGCCCAGTTGGTTAGAGCAACCGGCTCATACCCGGTATGTCGAGGGTTCGAGTCCCCCCTGAGCCACCAACATTAATCGATTGGACTGATGCTCGTGTGTCAGTCCTTTTTCTTTGGCTTTAGAGATGTTTCGTTCTGATGGTGGCTAGCGAGGCTAACGATGCAGGCACAACGCCGATGAGATGAATTAAAGCGACATAATCAAGCTTTTCTTATTTTCGTATATTTAAAAATTGTGGACGATATGAGTGGCACGGTTCACTATGGGCTTGTTTTTTCAATGAGTAGCATTTCTAATATAAATATGCGTGCATTGGAAAATTGACCGGAGGTCATTTTATGAAATCGAAATATTTTGCGTTCGGGATAATCACAACGTTGCTGCTATGCGGATGTTCCATTGATTCATCGGAAAATAGCGGATCTTCTTCGTCCGTCGCTCCATCATCCCCAAGCGACAGCGGATCATCTTCTGCCCATACCCATACTTTCGATGAAACCACATGGGAACATGACGGAACGTATCATTGGCATAAATCCACTTGCGGACATGATGTCGTTGGCGCAAAGGCCGAGCATTCCTATAAAGACGTCGTCATACTCATACCCGCAACCGAAGAAGAGGGAGGCTACACCATCCATACATGCCTTGTTTGCGATTATTCCTATAACAGCGATCAAACCCCCAATCTCGTAAGGCAAAGAGCCCTCGGCATGATCCCGGTGTTGGACGACGCCAAACAATATCTGACTTATGGCTTATATCCCCAAACCCATGTAAGCGACGAAACCACCATCAACGCTTTGAATGAATTGTCGAAAGAAAAAAGCGCGGAAATCAACGGTTGGTATTTGTACAATGATGAATACTACGCTCAGAAAACCACATCTACTTACGATTCCGGTTGCGCATTCAATGATGAGACACCAATTGAACCAAATACATCCTACTGGTATAAGTGCGAGCTGATCGAATGGAAGATTTTAGCCTTAAGCGACGGCGCGTATACTCTTATTTCAACGGTTTTGTTGGACGCTCATAGATACAACGAATCTTATACCGGAACCAAAAACGACTATTACGCGAACAATTACGAGAACTCCGAAATCAGAGCTTGGCTGAATGATGGTTTCTTGAATTCCGCATTCAATCTCGGATCGTCTTACATTCAAACTACGGTTGTCGATAATTCAGGATCAACTACGGATTCTTATAGCAATAAGTATGCCTCCGGTAAGACGGAAGATAAGGTTTATTTGCTTAGCTATAGGGATTACTTGAATGCTGATGATTATGGATTCTCGATCAGTTCTTCGTCATCGGAGACCAGATGCTGCGAAAGCACTGATTACGCTCGCGCGAATGGTTCGTATTATGATGGCTACTGGACTCGCTCGCCTTCTAGCGGCAGCTCCACCCACGCGTGGTACGTCAGTGACGACGGCAGCCTCAACTACTACGATTACTATGTCAACTACGCCAACTTCGGCGTCCGCCCGGCTTTGACTATCAAATATTCGGCCTAATTAATTTTGGGAGTGGCTCCTAACCCCAATAAGGGCTAAGCGGCCACTCTTTTTTGCTCTTATCTATTAATAGATACCCTATTCGGAACAAGACGAAAAAGCTGCTTTAATTTTTCGTCCATCTTTCTATAATATACGTCGTTTTCCGGAGGAAATTATTTTTATGGGAGAAAACAACAACAATTTCAAAGAGAAATTCCAGGCTTTCTGGAATGTCAAAAGGAACAAGATCGCAACGATCGCTGGCGGAAGCGTTTTGGGAGTGGGCGTCGTTTTGGCCATCGCCCTGCCGATTGCCTTGAACGATTCGTCCAATTCCGACAACACGTCAGGGGGGGGGCACAAACTCCAGCATAGTCCCGAGCAGCCTCACCGACGAGGAAAAGAAGAAGCTCGGCATCTTGCCCGTGTTTGAGGGCGACAACGTCACCTATGGCTTATATCCCCAAACCCACGTCAAAGACGATGCCACAATCGCCGCTTTGAACGGTTTGAAATCCGATAAAGGCAATGGCTGGTATCTCTATAACGGCGAATATTACGCGAATTTGACCGCGACTCCATGCAGTTATAGCGAAAGCCAGGTATTCGATGACGGCGTTGCTATCGAATCAAACGCTTCGTACTGGTTTAAATGCGAGCCGATCAAATGGAATATCATAGCAAATAACGATAACACGTATACGCTGCTTTCTTCGGCCTTATTGTGCACTCATACATATGACGAAAGCTCCAATAACTACATTAATTCCGAGATTAGGGGATGGCTCAACGACGGTTTCTATAATACCGCGTTCAAACTAGACTCATCGTTGATTCAGACCACGATAGTCGATAACTCGGCCTCAACGACGGATGATCCAAGCAACGTTCATGTCGGCGATGGTACCAGCACGGAAGACAAGGTTTATTTGCTTAGCTTCCAAGACTATCAGAATGCCGACTATGGATTTGAAACAGTCAGATGGCAGGCATCAAGAGACAGAGAATGCAAAGCCACGGATTATGCCAGCGCGAATGGCGTATGGAACAAAGCCGGTTCGGCCTATTCATATAGCGGATATTACTGGACACGCTCGCCGGCTAGCGACACCAATGATGGTTCATGGTTCGTCTACCCTAATGGCAGCATGACCTCAAGCATGGACGTCGATTTCCCTTATGTCGGCGTTCGCCCAGCGATCACGCTCAAATATTCCGCTTAATCAATCCAAGGAGTGGCAATCTTCCCAATGAAAAAGGAAGGCAGCCGCTCTTTTCGTTTATGTTTTTGAAGCGGAACATAACCAGGGACTAACGATGAAAGACCATTTTGGCTTTGACTGATTTTCTTATCGATACACGTTGGTTTCCGTTGATATTCGAATCAAATCGCATCAAACTTTATGAGTTGAGATAAGGAACAACTTATGAAAGAAAACAACAACAATTTCAAAGAGAAATTCCAAGCCTTTTGGAATGTCAAAGGAAACAAGGCCATAACGATTGCGGCCGGCAGCGTTTTAACCGCGGGCGTGGTCTTGGCCATTGCCTTGCCGATTGCCTTGAACGATCCGTCGGATTCAAATAGTGCGTCCGGAGGAAATGGATCCACTAGCAGTGTCCCTGGCGATGGCCGCACGGATGAGGAAAAGGCAAAACTCGGCATCTTGCCGGTATTCGGGGACGGAACGGTCACTTATGGCTTATATCCCCAAACCCATGTAGGCGACGAAACCACGATTTCCGCTTTGAACGCTTTGAAGTCCGCCGACAAAAACGGTTGGTATTTGTATAACGAAGAATATTATGTGAAGAAAACCGCTACTCCAGACTCTACAAGCAGTTTCAAATTCAAGGATGGAACCCCGATTGTTGCGGGCACCGAATATTGGTATAAATGCGAGCTAATCATTTGGAAGGTTCTCGAAAGCGACAACGGAATTTATTCCCTTGTCTCTACGACATTGTTAGACGCTTATGCATATGACGATGATTCGAGCAATTACGAGAAATCGCAAATCAGAACTTGGCTCACCAAAGATTTCTTCGATGCCGCGTTCAAACTCGGCTCATCGTATATCCAAACCACGACGGTCGACAATTCGGCTTCCACGACTTCATCCGACGATGACGATTATGTCTGCCCCAACACGAATGACAAAGTCTATTTGTTGAGTTATAAAGATATCATAAATGGTTCTTATGGCTTCTCAAACGATGATTCGAGAAGATGCGAGCCGACCGATTATGCTTGCGCTAGCGGCGTCTGGCATCACGATAATTCATATGGCAATTATTGGACTCGTTCGCCCGCAGGCAGCGACTCCGTGTCATTCGTTAAGTTTAACGGAGAAGTGATATGGACGGAAACGAATGAGACCGACCTCGGAGTTCGTCCGGCGATCACCCTCAAAGCTTAAATATCCGCTTTAATTCAAATGTGATAGTGGCTATCTTAACGAAAGCGAAAGATAGCCACTTTTTTGTATTTCGTTTTCTCTTGCCTGTCGTTGTCCTGCCTTATTTTTTCTTATTGTTAGAACCCAAAAGCCCTGTCCCATGATGGGCGTCGTAAAAGAAACTAGGGGAAAATGTGTAAAAGAAACTGGGGGAAAATCTAAATAAGATGGTTTTGGATTATTCAATTTGAAACGATATGAATTTAGATATGTGTTAATTGCTTAAAAATTTTTAGCATTATGACTTTTAATTAAGGCATTCAAAACAAAAATGTCCGATTAATACCGACTTTATTTGCTATATGCAAGAACGAACATGGACCAGTCATAAGCCAAAATGTTGGTCAGTTTAAATTGAAAATGTTGGTCAGTTTAAACTAAAAATGTTGGTCAGTCTAAATTGAAAATGTTGGTCAGTGTGATATAATGCACCCAAAGATATCCGAGGTAAGATTCCATGGACAAGATAGCAGGCGAAAATAAATACAAGAAAAGGGTTATCGACTCGTTGATAGAAAGGTATTTGAAGATATTCGGCGCCATTTGCGTCGAAGGGCCGAAATGGTGCGGGAAAACATGGACTTCTTCTTATCATTCGAAAAGCGAATTTTTGGTTGGCGATCCCAGCGGGAATTTTTCGAATAGGTTATTTGCGGAACTTGCGCCTTATGCGGTTTTGGAAGGAGAAACGCCGAGGCTAATCGACGAATGGCAAGA
>CAVIYC010000063.1:0-4349 GCA_963647095.1 Oscillospiraceae bacterium
AGAGAAACAAAAAGAAGGCAAAAAGAGGATGAAGGCGGTGGGATCCGTGGAAATCCCCCAAGAAGCCTTCATGTCCGTTTTGTCCATAGACGACGAAGAATAAGCAACAAGATGCTTTTTGGCTTAGGTGGCATATTTTCGCTATGCCCGCACGTATATGATCCCCATCCAACCTTGAAAAGTTTCCGGGGGGGGGGAGTAATATTAAATTGCCAACTCTTTAAGAGTTTGTTTGAACGGATTTTCGCAAAACGAAAATTCGTGACGAAAGAAGGAAAACAAACGAACATGGAAAGAAAATTCAAGATTCTTTTGACGCTAGCGGCGTCCGTTTTGGGCATAGGCGCCCTAACAGGCTGCACCAAGGACGACATAGCGGACCTCCAAAGCCAGGTGACGTCTTTGCAGGAAGAGATAAACGACCTCAAGGCCCAAATAAAGGCTTTGCAGGAGCAGATGGCCTCCGACATCCAAGCCGCGAAGGACGACTACAACGCCAAGATAGACGCGGCCAAGGCCCAAATCGCCGACAGCCAGGAAAAGATAGAGAAGCTGAACCAAGCCCTCGAGGAGGCGAAATCATCGCTTTCCGAAAATCTCGAAAAGGAAATATCGACCCTCAAGGAATACGTGGATGGGGAAGTGGACGCCCTCGAAACCGAGATATCCAAGCTGAACGCGGATTTGACCTCGCTGAAAGAGAAGCACGACTCCGACCTGGAGGCCGCCAAAGCCGACTATGACTCGAAGATCGCGACGTTGGAGGAATCGACCTCAAAGAGCCTTTCCGAGCAGAAGGAAGAGATACAGGCGGACTACACTAATAAGATAAAGGAGCTTAACGACGCCTATAACGCCGACAAGGAAGCCATCGAGGCGGACATATCCTCCCTCGAATCCTCGATATCCGAATTCAAGGAGCAGTACGCGACCGACAAGAAATCCCTCGAGGACGACTATAACGCCAAGATAGAGGCCTTGGAAGAAGACCACGCCTCGAAGATCTCGTCGATTGAATCCGACATAGATTCGCTCGAGTCGTCCATATACGCCCTCAAGGACGAATTGGCCGCCGAGATCGAGAAGATACAGTCCGACTACAATGGGAAGATAGATGACCTCACCAATCGCATGACCTCATTGGAGGACGAGGACAGGAGCACCCTCCTCCGCGGCCACGGCGAGCCATCCTCTACCCTAGGCAAAGACGGCGACTCCTACGTCGATCTGGACAGCTGGGACTTCTATACAAAGGATAGCGGAACGTGGACGAAATCCGGCAACTTCAAGGGAAACGACGCGATAACCTACGTTCCCTGCATATTCCAAAACTATGACGGGACGAAGCTCTTCGAGTTCTATTACGAGAAGGGATCAGACATAGTCTATGAGGGGCCCACCCCGGTCAAACCCGACGAAACCATTGACGGCTACGACGTGAAGTGGCAGTTCGCCGGATGGGACAAGCCGCTCGAGAACATCCAAAAACCGACGATATTCACCGCCCTCTTCGAAAGCCCGGTGAAATGCACCTTCAAAAACTACGACGGGACGGTTCTTTATGAGACTTCGGTGAGCTTCGGCGAGTCCGTGGAATACGTCGGGGAAACCCCGACCAAGCCGGACACCGTCTCTGGAGACCAGACTTTGGTCTGGACCTTCGACGGGTGGGACAAATCGCTGGATTCCATCAAGGAAGATACCGTGTTCACGGCCAGATTCTACGCGCCAAACGCCATAAAATGCACGTTCCTCAATTACGACGGGACCGAGCTTTACGTGACTTATTGCGGGAACGGCGACCGGGTCGAATACGTCGGCGAGACCCCAAAGAAGGAAGATGACGACGACGGGGAGGGAACAATTACCCGCTACACGTTCTCCGATTGGGGCAAATCCCTGAAAAACATCACCGAGGACACGACTTTCACCGCCCAGTTCTCGTCAACCGCCTATTATCTCTGCAAGTTCGTGAACTACGACGATTCCCCATTATACGAGACTTTGGTCTTTAAAGGCGGTATCGCAGAATACGCCGGAAGCACGCCGGTCAGGGAGCAAGAGGCGGACGGAACGACGATAACCGATTATTCTTTCTCTTCTTGGGACAAAGACGCTTCCAACGTGACGGCCCCCACGACTTTCAAAGCCCAATATGGAGCCAGAACATTCACGGGGCACAAAGTCACGTTCAAAAATGGCGGAGACACGCTGTATTCGCATTACTTCGAGGATGGCACCAACGCCAGCTATCCCTACGAATTGCCGTATTCCTTCGATATGGAGACCGTCACCCAATTCTTTGGATGGGACAAATCGCTCAAGAATATTTCAGAGGACGTCGAAACCAACGCGGTCGTAAGAACGTTAGATAGAAAGCAAAACGGTGAATATCCGCAAACAAGGGTCGAAGATTCGGCTTTGGCAGAGGAAATTCGTTCCGATGGAATCGTGGACAAGCAAGGCTATTATTCTTACGGCGGAGAAAGGTACGAATATTATGGTTATTATTTCTTCAAAGTCGAGCCGATAAGGTGGAAGTTCCTGGAGAACCCGGTGGACGGAACCTCGACTTTGACTTCTTGGTACATATTGGACGCCCATAGATACAACGAATCCTACGACGGACTCAAGGATGGATATTACGCGAACAACTACAAAAATTCGGAGATCCGTTCGTGGCTGAACGCCGATTTCCTCGAAAAAGCGTTCTATTACGACGATTCGCTCGTAACCCCGACCGAAGTGGACAACGGCGCGGCGACCACCAATAGTCCCACGAATAAATACGCTTGCGAAAACACGACGGACAATGTGTTCCTGCTCAGCTATCGGGATTTGTTTAACGCCGATTACGGATTCGCAACCGTCGAAGACAGAAAATGCAAGATGACGGATTATGCCGCCTTTAGAGGAGGAGTAGACTTTCCATATAGCAGCAATACGATGTGTGGCTCTTACTTGACTCGTTCCCCGGATTCCAGCAACTCCGTCAGCGCTTGGAACGTCAGCGGTGACGGCAACCTCACCAACCTCGGCGTCTACTACTCCAGCCTCGGAGTCCGCCCCAGCCTTTCCCTCAAGGTTTCGTAGCGAAGCGAAGATGAAATCGACAATCGCCTGCCGCCAATCAAAATCTTTTAAGCGGCAGGCATACGCAAGAGACTTAATGAAAACAGAGAGCGAAAGCACCCCTAATTAGTAGATTTTCGGCTATTTGCTTGTAAAACAAGCCTTTTCCTTTCTATAATTTTTCCATGGCAAACGAAATAGCGAAAAAATACACGGACGAGTTCTATCTCTCCAAGTCCCAGCTCCAAGCGGTTTTGAATACCTCTTTGGTCGATGGATATTGGAAAGACATAAGAAGCTATCGCGGAGGCTACGCCCATAGGCTCAACGTAAAGACATTGCGCAAGAATTTCGAGATGGGCATAGTGCTGACCCCGAGCATAGAGGGGAAGATTTCCTTGCTCCAAAAGGAAATGGAAAGCCTTATTTCCTCCGTCAAAAAGATGAACATGGAAGAAAAGGACGAAGCGGAACGCCTCCTTTTCTATGAGAACCTTTCTTCTTTTGGCAAAATCGGAAAGCTCAATGTTTCCGACGTCGCCTTAAAGCAAATCGTCTCCGGGAGGTATCGCCCCGTTTCGGAAAACGACAAGGCTTTGAATTTCTATGAAGCCTTGCGCTATTTCGCCAACAAAGACGAAGTGATGGATCCTAACGAAGACTTCCTCGGAGAAGCCTATTCCAAGTTGTTGAACAAGGAACTCACTTCCTTTTACCGCGCCTCGGATTTCGATTCTTCGGCCAAATTGGCGGAGCAAAGAGACGACGATTGCCCATATGCCCCGTATGAGAAAATCGCGGATTATATGGAAAATCTTTTCTCTGCCATAAAAAACGAGGAATTCAGCCCGCTCATCCGTTCGTTATTGGCTTTGCATTATCTAAACGCCGTCAAGCCATTTTCTTCCAACAACGAAGAATTGGCCGTGCTATTGGCTTTGGACATATTGGCCAAAACATACGGCAAAGAGGCTTTCTATCTGCCTTTGATGATCCTACTTGAAGAAAACGAAAAACGCGACGAAGCCCTATTGGGCGTAAGAAGCGGGGATTTCACCTATTTCGCCTTATATGCGGCGGACGTCTTAAAAGGGAAGCTATCCCATTTGAAAGAAGAGATGGACAAAATCCTTTTGACGGTTTTCAAAAACGAAGCCAACTACGTTTCCAAGGAAGAAGAAAGCTATTTCTCCGGCAAGGCCGAGCAAATGTCCTTCTTCGATAGCCCCGAGGAATACGCGGAAGGGAAAAAAGAAGACGAAGAACCGGAGCTAACT
>CAVIYC010000063.1:4359-5091 GCA_963647095.1 Oscillospiraceae bacterium
CCGTTATAAAGAAAAAGGAATTGATCAGGCCCGAAAAGGTCCAAAAGGCGGTGGAAAAGATCGATGGCGAGATATCGATAAAGATGGAAACTAGGTCTTTGAGCGAGAAAGAAGCCAAGGAATATACGACATATTTGCTGGAATCGAACCCTTCCTTAAACAAAAAACAAGCTTCTTTCCTTGCTACGCATTGCACTTTGGGGCATTATTACACCATTCAGCAATACAAGAAGTTCGCCCGCTGCGCATACGAAACGGCGAGAACTTCCATGGACAAATTAGCCGAACAAGCCTATTACGAGAAGAAACAGATCAAGAACAAATACGTCTACACCCCGATATCCACGAACGGGAAACGATGAAATAAGGAGCGATAACAAATGAATTTTCTAGCCATCACCGACAATCCAGTCATATTGGTGCTCATATTGGTCGCCGCTTTCGGCGTCATAGTCTTGGGAGTCATCTTGATCAAGAAATACGTCCCGGCCTTCAAGAACACCGACACCCTCAAATCCGAGAAAGAAATCGCCGAAGAGGAAGTCAACCGCTTGGTCGTTGACGTCGACGAAGGATTGAAAAAGAAAGAAGACAAGGACAAGCCAACCGAAGAAGAAGCCTTGCAATACGAGATGAACCGCATCTTGGAAGACATTCCCGAAGACAAGAAAAAAGACACGGAAGAAAAAGAGGAAAAGACCGAAATCGTCCTAACCAAAGAAACCAAAGAAG
>CAVIYC010000064.1:0-5067 GCA_963647095.1 Oscillospiraceae bacterium
CGCGTTGCAAACGACAAATGATAAGGCCTCCAAGATGGCATTAAGCTTATCTTCGTCTTTTTGGATTAGGGAAGTCGCGTCTTTCTCGTCCATTTCTTTTCCTAGCAACGAAGAATAAGAGATGACGGATTCGACCATTTTGCCATTATAGTAGGTATGCCCCAATTCCGAGGCCGCGCCCAAAGGCTTGCCGTTGACATACAATGAGGAACCGACGCCTGGGCCATATTTGAGCAAGAGGAAATTCTTGTCCGAATGGTTGCCCAAAAAATAGATATCCGCCAGGCAATCGACGTTGTTGAAGATGAAATACGGGATATTGGATTCGTCCAACTCTTTTATGAGGTCTGGGCGGCGTTTCTTCAAAGTCGATAAAGACGCGTCCCCGCGGACCACGACCCCGATTCCCAAAATGTTCTTTTTCCTAGAAGATAAAAAATCATGGAAAGAAACGTTTCGATCATCGACCTTTTCTTTGATGTTTCCCGAAAAGTCCACCTCATAGAAATATGAATGGTTTTTCTTTATGTCCACGCTTAAAAATGAGCCATAATCCGGATTTAAGGCTATATTCAAAACCTTCCTTCCGACCTTTTGGGAATTATTTTCCCTCTTTTCGGTTATCATTCCTTCGCTCAATAACGTTTTCAAAGCCAAAGTGAGGGCGGCGTTGGTAAGCGAAAGCTTCTCGGCCAGCCCGCTTCGATTGGAGCTTTTCTCGGCCAACAATATCCTGATGATCGTTTTTTGGGTCTTGGTCAATTCCATATCGTTTTTATAAGAATAAAGTAATCCCCGAAATTAGCAAGAGAACGCAGGTTATCTTCATGAAAACCTTTTTGGAAAGCTTGGGGGCGATCAAAGCGCCCAAAACCATGGAAAGCACGGTGGCCGCGACCCCGATTCCGAATAAAATCCAGACTTCGCCAGTGAATAATCCGGCGGCCAATTGGGTTCCGAAATTTATGGAATTCAAGATTATCCAAAGCAAAGACAAGGTGGCCCTGAACTTGTTTTTGTCCTTGAGCTCGTGCATGGCGTAAATGACCACGAATGGGCCCCCGGAAACGAACAGTTTGTGCATTATCCCGCCCAAGAACAAAAAGATGATCATCACCCATTTCGGGATATTGACCTTCTCGAAATCGATGAAGAAGAACAATATGGCCATCAAAATGATGAATCCGGCGTAGATATATAAAAGGATTTTGGTATCCATCGGGATTAATTCGATTCCGAATCCCGCGCCAAAGCCGGCCCCTACGGAAATAAGTATTATCAAAAACTTCTTCCAATCGATGTCCTTGAAGTGCCTTATGACTATATAAAGCGAAACTACCATCGCGACCAAATTAAGGACGGGCTTGGCTATGTCGCTTCCCACCAGCATTATGGAAAAAGGCATAGCCAAAACCGTCCCGGCAAAGCCGGTGACGGTCTGGATGACGTTGCTTATGAATATGACTAAGATAAAGAGAATCTTATAAAGCATCTTTGTATTCTATTTTAATGTTTTCTCCCTTTATGCCGATATAGGCTCCAAGGTTGGCTTGATTGCTGTCTTTGTGGGCATAAAGCCATTTGTTGACCTTCCAAAGCTTCTTGTCTTTCGAAGCAAAAGGAAGATCCATGTTGGTCTTATCGGAAAGGATAATGACGCAACGGAAGCCGTTAGCATCGACCTTGCAAGGAGAAAAATGCAAGGTGTAGGGATATAAGATGACGGCGGTTCCCTTTTTCACATAGAAGGTCTTCAAAGTAGAAGAATCGATGATTCCGTCGACTATATCGTCCTTATTTCCCAAAATGAGAACCAAATCGTCGCCGGCGATATCCACCTCCGGGCAAGCGTGGTATTCCATGCAATTGAGCAAAGAATTGAATCCGTTGCAATAGCCAACCTCGATATCCGAAAGGCC
The DNA here is from genome assembly GCA_963647095.1 of Oscillospiraceae bacterium. GTDB lineage: Bacteria > Bacillota_I > Bacilli_A > RFN20 > CAG-826 > UBA4951. The sequence continues at coordinate 1,920 of CAVIYC010000064.1, forward strand.
ATATACCTTCTCTTTGATTTCGTTTACGCCCTTTAAGCGAGCCATATCTTCGTCGTCTCTGACGTAGATATTGCCCTCTTTTGGCATCTGGGATTTATCGTGAAGGTAAGAAACGAAATCGGAAGCGTCCAAATCCAAGACTTCGCCGTATTCGGCAAACGAAGGGTCATCAATATTTAGTATTTTCATCCAATACCTCCCAGCCCATCAATCTCGAAAGATAGCCAACGGCTTTCTTATATTGGACATAACCCATGATGACGTGATGGGCAACGCCTGTATAAACGACCGTGTCCACGACTTCGTTGATCGGACGGGAAAAGACGACTTTGGCATACGTTCCGGACAAATCCTTGGTCATCGGGAAAGCTTCGCCCTCTTCGTAATAAAGGCGGGTTTTGCCTCTGGCGGTGTCGATGCGGAGAATGGACATTTTGCCTTCTTTTAAGACAAAGTCGGCGGTAACGCCCTTCCCTCCGGCGAAATACGTTTCCAAAGAACGGTTGCAACGGTGGTCCCACAAATTGCAGGGAGCGACCCCATCATGCCAAAGCAAAGCGTAGTTTTCTTGATAGTTGACTTGGGATAAGTCGGCCATGAAAGGGGTGTCTTCCCCGGCAGCGCGAACCGCGACCATGCTCAAGGCCGCCTCAATGTCGCCTTCGCAAGCCAACAATATGCCCCTGGATTGCAAAACCGACATCATGGCGCAGGGGGAAACGCCATAATTCTTGGCGAATTCCGGCCAGCAGCGGATGGCGACCACGTCGAGATTCTTCTCTTTCATGAATCTTTCGGAGGTGACTATCAATCTGGAGACTTTCCTCACTTGATCGTCGCTCAATTTGTGGCAATCGAAGGTCTTTCTGAGGTTTTCCTCTTCTTTGTCGATGTCTTCTTCTTTGGCTTCCCCTCCGAAGAAATCGCTCAATTCGTAATGGGAGATCAAAACGCCGAGTTCCTTATAAAGGTGGAGTTCGTCGACCCCGACGTTATAGAAGCCTTGGGCGTGGAAGCCGATCAAGCCGACGTTGGAATTTTCCAAAGCGACTTTCATCTTTATGGCTTTGACCCAATCGTGATCGATGTCGTCTCCGACATAGACCACATAGTCGTTCACCCCGCCCTTATATAGATTTGAAGCGTTCAGGTTGACGCCGCAAACCGCATTAAGCCTAATCTTTCCGCCATCATATGGGAGTTCGTTATAGCCTTGAAGCAAGAACGGGCGTTTGACCATGTCGCTAAGTATCAAGGCCAACCCTCCCAAATGGAAGGTGGCGGAAACCACGACCACGGCGTCTACGTGGGAATCGATAAAATAATTCCCGGCCTTTTTGGCGTCTTCTGGCTCTATGACCATTTCCGGGTAATAAGCCCAAGTGATGGAATCGTCTTCCATCACCTTTTTGCATCTTTCTTGGTAAAGCTTAAAAGCCGTCTCGTAATCGAAGGTTTTCCTAACTAAGCATACCAAGCCGATTATTGGTTTTCTCATATTTTCAATCCTTATTGACTATCTTATAGGAAGCCGAGAAGTCTTCTTTGTTAAGCCCTTCTTCCATGGCTTTTTCATATACTTCGACGACGCGGCTCAAAGCTTTGCATTCTTTTTTGGCGTCATCGGCCATCTCTCTGGCGAAATGGACGTCTTTGTTCATGTTCTCGACCGAGAAGGCGGTGGGATAGGCGTTGGAGATGATGTTCTTGGCTTTGGTGTCCAAATAGAAGCAAGAGGCCCCGCCATAGCCTAAGGCGGTGACCACTTCGTTTAAATCCAAACCGAGTTTGGAAGCCAAGCCCAAAATCTCGTTCACGCCGTTTTGGATTTCTCCGACCAAGGCGTTGTGCAAGATCTTCATTTCGAGTCCGGCGCCGTTTTTGCCCATATAGATGATGTTGGAGCCCATGCATTCCAAGATGGGCTTGATTTTCTCGTAGGTTTCTTTGTTTCCGCCTACGTAAATGCCAAGCTCGCCCTTGACGGCCGCCGGCTGGGATTTGACGACCGGACAATCCAACAATTCGACGCCAGTTCCGTTTAATTCCTTGGCCACTTCCCTGGTGACCGTTGGGGAGATGGTGGACATATCGATCCAGATTTGCCCTTTATGAAGATAAGGCTTAATTTCCTTGAAAAGCGAGAGCATATGCTCGTTTTTCGGGACCATGGAGATGATCACGTCTGCGAAATCGACGCATTCTTTGTAAGAAGAGGCGAAGGGGAACGAAGTCTCTTTCTTGATGACGTCGTATCCCAAGAGGGGATATTTTTTAGAAACGTTATTGGCCATCGGCATCCCCATGATGCCAAGGCCGATGAAAGCCACTTTCATTTTCTTAGTTTCCTTTGGTGTTGTCCCAAGCGTTTTGGAAGACGCCCAAGCCATAAGTGGTGAACGGGTGGTTGAAGCTATCGGTATAGACAGCCAATCCGGCGGTGACGATGTCGGCTCCGAGTTCGGCGGCGTCGGCGATTTGCTTGCCGTTTCTGACCGCGGCCACGATTATTTCGGTCTCATAGCCTTTTTCTTTGTAGATATCGACCAATTTGGCGATGTAATCATAGGTGTCTTCGCCATTGTTCTCTTTCCATCCGACGAACGGGGAGACGAATTTGGCGTTTATCCTTCCGGCTTGGATGGCCTGGGAAGGGGAGAAGACCAAGGTGACGTTGGTGCGAATGCCTTTTTGCTCCAAGCGATGAGCGGCGATCACGCCTTCCGTGGTGCAAGGGATCTTGATGACGAAGTTAGAAGACAAAGCGGCGATCTTTTCGGCTTCTTCGACCATTTCGTCGGCGGTGGACAAATGCGGGTTGATTTCGACGGAAACCGGGAATTTCTCGTATCCTTCGAGGTGGTTTTCCTTAACCCAGTTGGCAATGTCGGTTATGGCGGTCAAAAAGGGTTTGCCGGAATTCATAATGTGTTTGGGGTTGGTGGTGACGCCGTCGATTTTGAAGTTTTTGTAGGCGTAGTCGATTTCATCTAATTTGGCTGAATCAAGAAAGTATTTCATTGTTTGTTTCCTCCTTTTTCTTGGTTTAGGTTTTTGAATAAGTCGGAGAATTCCGAATCTTTCCTATAAAAGGCAATCGGGGTTCCCATCGGAGATTCTATCTCGCCTTCTCCGGAAGGCACTTCTT
>CAVIYC010000065.1:0-5019 GCA_963647095.1 Oscillospiraceae bacterium
GTAATACACCGGGGAGGCGATTATCAACCCATCCGCCTCTTTGAATTTCTCGGCCGTCTCGTTTACCGAATCGGAGAATACGCATTTGCCATTGGCTTTGCAGTAATTGCAGGCCATGCATCCCTTTATGGCTTCCGAGCCTATTTCGATTATTTCGGCTTCCACGCCTTCCTTTTCGAATTCTTTCTTAAGCTCATTCGCCGCCAAAGAAGTGTTTCCGTTTTTCCTCGGGCTTCCGTTTAAGATCAATACTTTCATGCGCGTTTCCTCTTTCTTTAGATAAATTAGCACAACAGGCAGACATTTAGTATCGAACGTAAAAAATATGGACAAAACCGTTAACCATTAATTTAATTAAAAATAGCCAATAAGGTGAACGGGCGTTTACCTTTGTCAATCAAAAGCCTTATAGTCAATCTAAATAAGTATGTTTATTTATATTTATATAAATATATATAAATGTTAGCTATAACTAACTTATATAACCTCTTCCATTTGTCATTCCGTGATTATTTTTTCTCTAGCAAGAAAAGATAAATAAAAATCATTTCCTTTTTTACAAAAAGGGGCGAAGAAAAAGGAAGAAACGAAAATATCAGGTGATATAATCACTTTGATTAATTGGCTTAATTAATAGGAAATGGGCCAAATGAATCCTTTTTGACCAAAGGAAAAAACATGGAAGAAGTGAAGATAATCGAAATCAAAAAGAGCGTCTTCGCGGACAATGAGATCGATGCCGACAATCTCCGAAACGAATTGAAGAAAAAAGGCACCTTCTTGATCAATCTCATGTCCTCGCCGGGAAGCGGGAAAACCACGACCCTCATCGCTCTGATCAACAAGCTTAAGGCGAAATACAAAATCGCCGTGATGGAGGCCGACATCGATTCGGACGTGGACGCCATAAAGATCAAAGACGCCACGGGGGTGGAATCCATCCAGCTCCATACCGGCGGGATGTGCCATCTGGACGCCGAAATGACCAGGCAAGGCATCGAAGGATTGAAGAAAGACCAATTCGACTTGGTGATATTGGAAAACGTTGGAAACCTCGTTTGCCCGGCCGAATTCGATACCGGGGCCATCAAGAACATGATGATCCTCTCCGTACCCGAGGGAGACGACAAGCCCCTCAAATACCCCCTTATGTTCTCCATATGCGATCTCGTCGTCATAAACAAGATCGACGTGATGCCTTACTTCAACTTCGATTTGGAGAAGTGCAAAGAATGGATCCATATGAGGAACAAAAACGCCAACATCATCCCCGTCTCGGCCTTAAAGGGCGAAGGAATCGATGAATTGGCAGCCTACTTAGAGAATGAGATAGAAAACTGGAAAAGGAGTTAAATATGCCAGAGATGTCTACCGCCTTCGTCCCCAAACACAAGGGTGACAAGAACCCCAACAAGAAGCTTTTGAAACTTCTTCGCAAAATCACCGACAACGTCAAGACCAAAATTGGCGGCGTCACCACCGATGACCCCGAATACTGGGGCATGGCCTGCATTTTCGAAGATGAGATGGAGCCGGAAGAAAGAGAAGCCGCTTTGGACTTGCTCTTGAAGATGGTTTCCAAAAAAGCCTTCACCGTCCGCGAAGTGAGGCCTTATAAGCAGCTTCACGACTGGAACGCCAAATACCATTTCACCAAAGACGACGAATCCTTCGACAAATTGTTGGATAGGGTTTGCTACCTTGGCTTGGTCGAATACGACTATGGCGACAAATACACCAAAGACGGACCAATCCCCGGAACCACCTACAACAAAGAAGACAGACGTTATTGGGTTCCTTTATTCGTCCCAGGCTCTGGCGAATACACCAACATGAACGAAGACCTCATGAAGAGGCATCCGGAATTGTCGATGTTCTTCGAGAGAATGACTTTCTTGCCACTTGAAAAGGTCACCCCGATGGTTCCTCCCGGAGGAAGTGGCATCGGCATGCACGTCATCCCGGTCGAAAAAGCCATCTCCATGGAAAACCAATCCATCGACATCGAGCATATCTCCTATTGGCTCAAGAGATACGAAGGCCATATCGGTGCTTCGATATGTTCTTGCCGCCATGGCAGAAAGACCATGGGCGAAGGCGCCCCCGATGACTTCCATGACTGGTGCATCGGCGTCGGCGACATGGCCGATTGGTGCCGAGAGACCGGAAGAGGCCATGACATCACCTACGAACAGGCGATGGAGATCCTAAAGCGCGCCGAAGACAACGGCTACGTCCATCAGATCACCAACATCGACGGCGAAGGGAAGATATTCGCCATCTGCAACTGCAACGTCAAGATTTGCAACGCTTTGCGTACCTCCCAATTGTTCAACACCCCGAACATGTCCAGATCCGCTTATGCGGCCCACGTCGAAGCCGAAAAGTGCGTCGCTTGCGGACGCTGCGTCGAATATTGCCCGGCCGGCGCTTTGAAATTGGGACAGAAGATCTGCCACAAAGACGGCAGCTTGCCCGAATATCCGAGACAGCCTCTCCCGAAGAAATTCGGCTGGGGGCCGAAAGATTGGGACGAGAATTACAGAGACACCGCCCGCGTCAATTCCCATAAGACCGGCACCTCTCCTTGCAAATCCAATTGCCCTGCCCACATCGCCGTCCAAGGCTATTTGAAGAAAGCGTCCGAAGGCAAATACAGAGAAGCCCTCGAATTGATCAAGAAAGAAAACCCCTTCCCAGTGGTTTGCGGACGTATCTGCAACCGCAGATGCGAACAGGCCTGTACCCGTGGAAAGATTGACGAAGCCGTCTCCATCGACGCCGTCAAGCGTTTCATCGCCGAACAGGATTTGAACGCCGAACACCGCTTCGTCCCCGAAGTCGTGGTTGGCTCCAACCTCGGCAGATGGAAAGAGAAGATCGCCATCATCGGCGGAGGCCCGGCCGGATTGTCCGCCGCCTACTATCTCGCGACCTTGGGCTATTACCCCACCGTCTTCGAGAAAGAAGAGCATCCCGGCGGCATGATGCGCTATGGCATCCCCTCATATAAGATCGAAAAGAAATTGATCGACGCCGAAATCGAGATCATGAAGGAGATTGGCGTTGAAATCAAAACCGGCGTGGAAGTCGGAAAAGACATCACCATCGCCCAATTGAGAAAGAAGGGCTACAAAGCCTTCTACATCGCCATCGGCTGCAACATCGGCCGTAGGCCGGGAGTCGAGAACGACACCGCCGACGGCACCATCACCGCCCTCGAATTCTTGCATGATTACAACTGCGGCGAAAAGAAGCTCGACTTGGACAAAGTCGTGGTCGTCGGAGGCGGCAACGTCGCCATCGACGCGGCCAGAGTCTCCAAACGCGCCGGGGCCAAAGAAGTCACCATGCTCTCCTTGGAAACCAGAGACATCATGCCGGCTTCCAAACAAGAGCAAGAAGAAGCCATCGAAGACGGAGTTATCCTCAATCCTGGATGGGGGCCGAAAGAAGTCCTTACCAAAGACGGAAAAGTCTCCGGCATCGTCTTCAAGAAGTGCGTATCGGTATTCAACGAAGAACACAAATTCGCTCCGGTCTATGACGAGAACGAATTGTTGACCTTGGACGCCGACTTGGTCATCTTCGCCATCGGACAAGGCATCAGATGGGACAACTTGCTCAAGGGCCAAGACGTCGATTACTGGAGAGGGAATTATCCGGTCGCCGACGCCAAGACCTATCAGACCAAGACCCCTGACATCTTCGTCGGAGGAGACGTCTACCACGGGCCTAAGTTCGTCATCGACGCCATCGCCGAAGGGCATGAGGCCGCCGATAGCTTGCATAGATACGTCAGAGGCGCGTCCATGACCATCGGCAAGGATCAGAGATTGTTCTATCCGTTGGACACCAACGACATCCGCGCGGAATCCTATGACACCGCCGGAAGGCAGTTCACCGGAATCGATGCTTCCATCACCGATCCGTTCAAGGATAACTCCAAGACCTTGACCGAAGATCAGGTCAAGATCGAGACTTCCCGTTGCTTGAAGTGCGGCGTTACGATCGTCGATCCCAACAAGTGCATCGGCTGCGGCATCTGCACCACCAAGTGCATGTTCGACGCCATCCATTTGGAGAGAGACCATCCGGAATGCTCCACCATGATCAAAGCCGAAGACAAATTCAAAGGCATCCTCCCTTATCTCTTTAAGAAAGATAAGAAGATCAAGGTCAAAAAGAGCGACGAGAAGAGCAAATAATGCACGAGCTTGGAATCGTCTTCTACATCATCAAGGACGTTAAGAACGTCGCCATTGAGAATAACGTAGCCAAGGTCAAGAAAGTGGTTCTCGACCTTGGCGAAGTCTCATCCGTAATCCCGACCTACCTCCAAGACATTTGGGAATGGTCGAAGAAGAAAGAGGAGATGCTGCTCGATTGCGAGCTTAAGATCAACGTCATCAAAGCCGTCACCTTCTGCGAGGACTGCAAGAAAGAATACGAGACCATAAGATATGGGAAGAAATGCCCTTATTGCGGGTCTGAGCACACTTTCTTGAAAGATGGCAACCAAGTAGAGATAAAAGAGATTGAAGTTTAATAGAAGGCGTTCCCTTGCGGGACGCCTTTTTCATCGGTGCCATCTAAATAAATGTACCCAGATAAGTACAAAATCTTATTCAATTCATCGCAAAATGCCTAAATTTTATAATATGGGTAACACGATTCTTTGACCAATCACCGAATTGGCCAAAATTGAAAATTCTTTAGAAAGAGGAGGATTGTCATGAAAGAAGGCAAAAGAGAAAAACTAATGGCGGAACTAAAAGAAATCGAGGGAGTCAAATTGCCGCTTAATAGAGAAAAACTCGAGAAAGCCAGGTCTTTGGGGGATTTAGCCGAAAACGCCGATTATGACGATGCCAGAAACGAACAGGCCATGCTTGAACGCAGAATGACGGAAATACAAGATATTCTAATTAGGGGTAGCGACGGAAAAGAATGCCAAAAAATATTGGAAATGATGGAATTCCACCCCGAAGATGACAAGTTGGCCAATTGCCTCAAATC
>CAVIYC010000066.1:0-855 GCA_963647095.1 Oscillospiraceae bacterium
GCCTAAGTCCTTCAAAGAGGTCTCCAAAAAGAGATTTTCTTTCTTTGCAAGATAAAATCCCCCGAATTTCCTGACGTCGTTGTAGCTTAGCCTCGTTTTGTCAAAGAAGACGAAATCTAATATGTCGTGTTTGTCATTTGGCTCATTTTCCTTACGGAGGTAGAATTTGCCTTCCATCCTCAAATGGCATTCGAACGCGTATCCGTTATCTAAAGAAAAAATCAGATATTTGCCTTTTCTTTCGATGTCGGAAACGTAAGATCCTTCGATTCTTTCTTTGAATTCCTTAACGTCAGAAAGGATGTTTTTCTCTCTATAAACGGAGACTTTCTCGATTCTTTTCCCTATGACGATGGGCTTTAAGGTCTCGATGATGACCGTTACTTCTGGCAGTTCTGGCATAACTAATCCTTTATATCGTAGAAATTCTTTCCTTTGCCCATGTTAACTTTCAAAGGAACGGACAAACTAACGGCGCTTTCCATGATGGCTTTGATTTCTTTTTCCATAATCTCGAGTTCGTCATCCGGCACGGCGAAAATCAATTCGTCGTGTATCTGAAGAACCATTTTGGTCTTATATCCGTTTTGATTGAGAAATTCGTCAACCTTAATCATGGCTATTTTGATTAAGTCGGCGGCCGAGCCTTGGATGGGGGCGTTTAGCGCGGCGCGTTTGGCGGCTTCCCTTTTGGCGTAATTAGGGTCGTTGATATCCCTGAAATACCTTCTTCTCCCAAACATCGTTGTCACGTATCCCTGTCGTTCGGCGGTCTTTACGATGTTATTCAGATACGTTCCGATTTCCGGATAATTCCTATAAAACGAGGCGATTATGTTTCCGGCTTCGGAAACG
>CAVIYC010000066.1:865-2793 GCA_963647095.1 Oscillospiraceae bacterium
CCTGATACGAAGAAGAGTCGGACATATCGGCTAAAACCCTCAATTCGATTTGAGAATAGTCAAAGCTCATCAAATTGAGATTCTCTTCGTTGTAATGGAAGGCTTTCCTTATCGATTTGCTCTCTTCGTCCCTAGCGGAAATATTCTGAAGGTTCGGGGAAGAGGAAGACAATCTTCCGGTCGTCGTTTCCGCTTGGTTGAAATAAGAATGGATCTTGTTATCATCCTTTATATGGGCGGATAGCCCATCGATATAGGTTCCGACCAGTTTCGCGTATTTCCGATAATCCAAAATCTTATTTACGATCGGATGCTCATTGATCAAGGGTGTAAGCTCGCTTACGGAAGTCCCATGCGCCTTATTGCCTGATAAACCAAGTTTCTCATAAAGGATATAAGCGACTTGCTTGGGGGAACTGGGGTTGAATTTTTCGTCAGCCAAAACGCATATTTCCTTTTCTAGGCTATCTCTTTTTTCGCTAAATCCTTTGCCGATTTCTTTCAATATGTCCAAATCCAAAGGGAAGCCTTCTTTTTCCATTTTGGCTAAGACTTTGCTTAAAGGCATCTCTATCGTTTCATAAAGATTCAATGCCTCGTTTTCCTTTAATGAATTCCTGATTCTATCAATCGAAGCCAAGGCGAAATACGCCATCTTGGCTATCTTTTCTTTGCTATTGTCTTCAAAAAGCAAAATGTCTTCGTTTCCGTCGATGTCCATTCCCAAAGAACGGTAGACTTCGCTCGGGGTCGAAAGGGTGCCGGAATCAAGCAGATACGCGGAAAGCAATATATCGTCCGTTATCCCGTTCAACTTAATTCCCAATTTATCCAAGGAATATAGGCTCGCCTTGGAATCGTAGACCACTTTCTTAACGTTTTTATTTTCTAGCAACGACAAGGCTTTATCGTCTTTTTTCAATGAATCGATAGAAATATAAACCGTCTCTTCCCCGTTACAAATAGCCAATCCGGCAGGCGTTATGTCATGATATTCCGAATACGAAGTATCCAAAGCCAAACCGATGGTTTCAGAAGACAAGAAAGACTCTGGCAAAACATTCACTTCCTTATAAGAGAACTTCTTATCGTCCTCGCCGATTTTCAAAGAGGTCGGCAATCTATTGACCAATTGCCTCAATTCGTATTTCTTGGCAAAGGCGTTTATATCGTCGAACTTATAGCCTTTATAGGCGCAATCGGACAATGAGAAAGGAAGTTCCACATCCAAGCGGATGCGGGCCAAATCGTAGCTCATCTCGGCGTTTTTCCTATCATCAATTATCTTTTGGCCGATTTTGCCCTTCATGGAAGGAGCGGCTTCCAAGATATTGGGCAAGGAGCCATATTCGTTTATGAGCTTTATCGCGGTTTTCTCCCCGATTCCCTTAACCCCAGGGTAATTGTCGGAAGAATCCCCGACCAATCCCTTGAAATCGATGATTTTCTCCGGAGTCAAGCCAACCTTTTCCATAAGGTAGGCTTCGTCATATAGCTCCATATTCGACAAACCGACCTTGAGCAAAGAGACTTTTACGTTTTCGTTGATCAATTGGAGGTAGTCGTGGTCGGAAGTGTAAATCGTGACGTCGTAATCTTCATCCGCGGACAATTTGGAGATGGTGCCGCAGATGTCGTCCGCTTCAACGCCATGCTTTTCGTACCATTTGACGTTTAAGGCGTCCAAGAATTCCCTGACGATCTTGAATTGGGGGATCAAATCCTCCGGGGCCGGCTTTCTGTTGGCCTTATAATCCTCGTATTGGTCTTTCCTGAAGGTATGCCCATCCGCGTCGAAGCCAACGAAAATGGAATCTCCCTTTTTCATGTCCTTCAAAATCTTGGAAAACATGTTGGAGAAGGCGAAAATAGCGTTCGTTGGGACGCCATAGCTGGTGCGCATTATGGCGCTTGGATCTCCGTATGCG
>CAVIYC010000066.1:2838-4965 GCA_963647095.1 Oscillospiraceae bacterium
GCGTAATAAGCCCTAAACAAAAGGGAATTGCCGTCTATTATGACCATTTTCTTTTTCATATGTTCTCGCTCAATGGCCATATGTCTTCGGCCACAAACCCTTTCTGCCCCTTATAGCCTTTTATGACCACGGGCGCGTCTTTCTTCAGATATATATAGCATTTGTCGTAGGCTTCTTTGAATATCACGAAGCTCATCTCGTTCAAATCGTCGATGATGTCGATGAATCCCATCCTCTCGCCTTTTTTGTTGGTGATGCTCCTTATTTCCTTTATGACCCCGTAAACCTTGAAGTCCCTCTTATTTGAGGCATCTGTTATCGGCTCGGCGTTCAAGGATTTTATCTTCTCTTCGTAGAAGGACAAAGGCGAAGAACTCACCGTTATCCCCAAAGCCTCGTATTCGGCCTTCAAATCGATCTCGGGCTCATCGTCCCTTATTTCCATCGCCGGCTTCTCGATGCCGAGGTTAAGCAGCAAAGCCATTCCGTCTTCCCCGTTATTTAGCTCGGCGTATTCCAAAGCCGCGTGGGCGGATGCCCTTAGAGACGGCCTATTGAAGCCGAATTCGTCAAGCGCCCCGGCGTCTATAAGCTTAATAAGGGTTTGCTGATTCAAGCCGTTTTTCTTGTTTCTCACGGCCAAATCGAAGATATCTTTGTATTCCCCGTTGAGCAATCTCTCTTCGTGGAGCTTATTGATGAACAGGGATTGGATGTTTTTTATGAAAGACAAAGGGAAACGGATATGGCCGTTATCGACAACGTAGCAATCCCTTTCTTCATTAATGGAAGGGAGGGAAAGGGAAATTCCCCTTTTCCTCAATTCGTTGATGGCGTTTTTGAATTTCGAATCGGATGGCGAAAGATAAGACAATATCGAACAATAGAATTCGTTGGGGTAATAATATTTCAGATACGCCATCTTGGAAGAGAGCATCGCGTAAGAAACCGCGTGGGCTTTGTTGAAGCCATAGTTGGCGAAGGCGAATATCAAATCGAAGACCTTTAGGCTAAGCTCTTCGCTTTTGCCGTTAGATATGCAGCCTTTGATGAATTTCTCTTTGTAAGAAGACAGTTTTTCTGCGTTTTTCTTGGAGATCGCGCGCCTGAACAAATCGGCCTCGCTCAAAGAAAAGCCCGCCAATTTCTCGACTATCTGCATGATTTGTTCTTGATAGATGATGACCCCATAGGTGGAAGACAATATCCCTTCCAATTCGGGGGTTAGGTACGTCACCTTCTCCAATCCGTTCTTCCTTCTTCCATAAGTCGGAATCTGGCTCATCGGGCCTGGCCTATATAAGGCGATGAGGGCGACCAAATCCGAAAAGGAAGAAGGCTTGACCTCGTCTATCGCCCTTTGCATCCCGTTGGATTCTAATTGGAAAAGCCCGACCACTTCATGGTTTCTGACCAAAGACAAGGCCTTTTCGTCCTCGTAGGGCAAATCTTCTATGGTTAGCTTAATGCCCCTTAGAGAAAGGAGCTCCAAGCAATTGTCGATGATGGAAAGGTTCCTTAGTCCCAATAAGTCCATCTTCAGGAAACCTTGCTCTTCCAGATAATCTTTTTCCAGACATCCGATCAAACCGATATAAGGGTCTTCCTTGGTGGGCAAAGAGGAATAAAGGGGTTCGTTGTTCAATATCACGCCCGCGGCGTGTATCCCGGCTTGTCTCGGCAAGCCCTCGATTTTGGAAGCCAAGGCCACGATATTCAGGTAATATTTGTCGGAATCGACCAATTTCCTAAATGGCTTTGATTGGCGGTAATCGTCCCTGAGCGACAATTTGTCGTTTTCGATGGAAGAGACGATCAAAGATATTTCCCTATCGGAATAGCCGTATACCCTCCCGATGTCCCTTAAGGCTTCCTTGGCTCCGATATCTTGGGAGGTCAATACCCTTCCGACCCTATCTTCGCCATATTTGTTTTGGAGGTATTTCACCACCAAATCCCTCTTGCTATCGGGGAAATCCACGTCGATATCAGGCATGGAAGACCTAGAGGGATTCAAGAATCTCTCGAATAAAAGCCCATGCTTGATGGGATCCAAAGAAGAGATGTTGAGGCAATAGGAAACCAAGGAGGCGGGGCCTGAACCACGGCCGGGCCCAACCGTTATAT
>CAVIYC010000067.1:0-4830 GCA_963647095.1 Oscillospiraceae bacterium
TTTCTATGGCTTTAGGCTGATCGCCGGTCGGGCGAAAATCCGAGACAAGTTCGAAAGGATGGGAATCGTCGTACATTATTCTTTCTCTTTCTTTGCCTTTTTCTTCTTAAGCGAATTGACGGCCGGCTTGGCGGTCAAAGGATCGAAGCCATAACCATGCGTCGATTTGGCTTGGGAGATGACGATGAAGGCACTCGGGTCGATTTCGTAAATCGCCGACCTGAATTTGGATTCTTCTTTCTTGTAGATAACGACCCTAAGCATTTCTTTTTCCACGCCGGAATATCCGCCTTGGGCGTGGATTATGGTCGAAGCGTGTCCGTCATTTTCCATCTTGGTATGGACGTATTCTTGTATTTCTTTGTATTTGTCGGAAACGATATCCACGACCAGATAGGCGTTCATGCCGCTATAAACGGCTTGCAAAGCAAGAGCCGAGATAAAGGCGGTCAATACGCCAATCAAGCCAAGCATGAAATTTCTAAAGACGATAATGCCGATGATTATCAAAGCGGAATCGATGACGAAGACCGAAGTCCCTTCTTTGATGCTGGTGAATTTGGCTAATATCCTGCCGGGAATGTCCGTCCCGCCGGTCGAGCCTCCGCCCAGATAAGAGATTCCAACGCCCGCTCCTTGCAAGGCGCCGCCGGCGATGGCCATCAAAGTCAAAGTCCCGGCCGCTTCGGTTACGTTCGCGTTCTTGGAAAGCTCATAAGCCTCGGCCAAACCCAAAGCCTCACCGACCTTAAGTTCGTTGAACAAAGCGTAAAAACCGATGAACAAAAGAGACGCTATCGCGGTCCTGAAACCAAAGGATTTGCCTAATATCAGCCATCCGATCAATAAGGTCAGAACCTGGAATATGGCCGAAACCATCGAGTTGGTGTCAAAGCCAAGCAACGGTTCCAAATAATGATTCAAAATGATGCCGATGGAGGTAATGCCTCCGGCCACGATGTTGCAAGGGGTTAGGAAAACCGCCCCTCCGAATGCCGCGGCCAAGCAACCGATGACTATGTAGGCATACGCTTGAACGTATCCCAAAACCCTCTTATTGACCTTTTTTGCCATGGTTTCTGCTCTCCATTTCCAAATAAGCGTAAAGGAATCTGATTATGTTGCCATCCATCACGTCATTGACTTGGGAGGTTTCCTCTCCCGTTCTATGGTCTTTGACCATGGTATATGGGCAAAATACGTAAGATCTGATCTGAGAGCCCCATTCGATGGCTTTTTGCTCTCCGACGATGCCTTTCATCTGGGTTTCTCTTTCTTCTAATTTCTTCTGCATGAGCTTGTTCTTCAACATTTCCATGCAGGTGGCTTTGTTCATCAATTGGGAACGCTCGATTTCGCATTGGACCACGATTCCGGTGGGAAGGTGGGTGATTCTGACCGCGGAAGAGACTTTGTTGACGTTTTGTCCGCCTGCCCCACCGCTCCTAAACGTGTCGACTCTCAAGTCTTTTGGGTCGATGACCACTTCGGAGACGTCCGCGAATTCCGGGACGACGTTGATGGAAGCGAAGGAGGTGTGTCTCCTGGCTCCGGCGTCAAATGGGGAAATGCGAACCAGGCGATGGACGCCTTTTTCGCCTTTCAACAAACCATAGGCGTGTTCTCCGGAAATGCTCAAAGTCACGGATTTGATGCCGGCTTCGTCCCCGGCTTCGTAATCCAAGACCTTCAATTTGAGATTGTTCCTTTCGCAGAAACGAACATACATGCGGTAAAGCATGTCGGCCCAGTCCTGGGCTTCCGTTCCGCCGGCTCCTGGATGTATTTCCACCGTGCAGCTGAGATTGTCGTATTCTCCGGAAAAGAGGAGAAGGTTTCTCAAAGCTTGGACCTTTTGTTCCAAATCGGTCAATAACGACGGTATAAGACTTCTTATTTCCTCGTCTTCGGAGGCCAATTGAAAGACGTCCGAGACTTCGGCGTAGTCTTTCTTTATCTGAGCGTAGCTATCGACGCGTTTCTTTAAGTCGGCCAATTTGTTGACCACGATTAACGCGGACTTTTGGTCATTCCAAAAACCTTCGACGTTTTGCTCGCTTTCCAGTTCGCTGATTTCTTTGTTCAAATGATCCAGGTCAAAGAGAATCACCGAGCTGCGTGACGAGAGAACCCAATTCTTCGATTCTCTGGCGTAATTCGACTAGCTCTTCCATTATTCCTTTTTCTCTCCAACGGTTTCTTCTTTGCCGGTTTCTGGATCTTTCTTAACCAAACGGACGTTCATCAAATTGAAGGCGATGTCCACCGAACCTTTTTCGTTTTGTTCGTTGAACAAGTCATAACCTTCGTTGACGTAGTCCTGCAAAGGGTTTCTCTGGGCATAGGAACGGAGACCGATGCCTTCGCGCAAATGGGCCATGGTATCGATATGTTTCTGCCAGTTGCGGTCAATGACGGAAAGCAATATCTGCCTTTCGATGCTATCGGCCGCGGAATTCGGCCAAGTTTTTCTCTTGTTGAGGTAGGCGTTATACAAAAGTTCGCCCAAATCGTATCCGGCCTCTTCATAAGGCGCGCCATCGAACGCGGAAACGTTCAAGCTTCCCTCTGGCAAGAACTTAGGCTCGACCAAACCTTTCAAGGTTGAACCCAAAATCAAGCCTTCTTGGCCGTTTGGATCTTCGGCTTTCTTGGCCAAATACGAACCGGTGGTCTTAAAGGCGTCATGCACCAAATCGACCACGTCTTCGGCGTACAAAATTATGTCGCGCTTATCGTAGGTAATCTGACGTTGCTTGGCCAAAACGTCGTCGTAGTCCTTCAAATTCTTGCGGACATCGAAGTTTTTGCCCTCGATTTGCTTTTGGGCATTGGTTACGGCGTTGGCGAGCATCTTGTTTTCATAGGCTTCGTCTTGCAGATTGTTGGCGAACATCGTGCGGATGTTTTCCGGGGCGAAACGTCTCATTAGATCATCATCAAAGGAGATGAAGAAGCGAGAATATCCAGGGTCTCCCTGACGGCCGGCACGACCACGGAGCTGGTTGTCGATACGGCGGGATTCGTGGCGTTCGGTTCCGAATACGCACAAACCGCCGAGCGCTCTGGTTTCGTCGGTAAGCTTGATGTCGGTACCACGGCCAGCCATGTTGGTGGCCAAGGTAACGGCGCCTTTTTCTCCGGCGTGGGAGATGATTTCCGCTTCGCGAGCCTGGTTTTTGGCGTTCAAGACTTCGTGAGGAATTCCGGCTTCGGTCAACAATTTGGAGATTTCTTCGTTGGATTCGACGGAAACGGTACCGATTAGGACAGGCTGTCCTTTCTCATGTCTTTCTTTGACGGCGTTAACCAAAGCTTTCAGCTTGGCGTCGTGGGTTCCGAAGATGAGGTCGGTGTCATCGACACGGATGACCGGTTTATTTGGAGGCACGCAGACGACCTTCATGTTATAGATGGAATTGAATTCCTCTTCTTCGGTCTTGGCCGTGCCGGTCATGCCGCCGATTTTTTCATACAAACGGAAGAAGTTCTGGTAGGTAATCGTGGCCATGACCATCGTTTCTTGTTTGATTTCGCAGCCTTCTTTGGCTTGGATGGCTTGCTGCAAACCGTCGTTGTATTCACGACCCGGCATGATACGGCCGGTGAACTGGTCGATGAGCTGGATTGTGTGGTCTTTGTCCACCATGTATTCGACGTCGCGAGCCATGATGTAGTTGGCTTTCAAAGCTTGGTGGATTCTGTGAACCAAATCTTGGTTCTCGGGATCGTAAAGGTTGCGGATGCCGAACATTTTTTCGGCTTTTTCGTTTCCGGATTCCGTCAAAGCGCAGGTCTTGTCTTTGATGTCTATTTCGTAATCGACGTTCTTTTTGAGGTATTTGACGAAGCGGTCAGCGACCTGATACTGGGAAGCGGGGGCTCTCGAACCGCCGGAAATGATAAGCGGAGTGCGGGATTCATCGATGAGAATGGAGTCGGCTTCGTCGACGACGCAGAAATAAAGTCCGCGGAGAACGCGCCTATCCAACGTAGGGCACATATTGTCACGAAGATAGTCGAAACCAAGCTCGGAGTTGGTGGTATAGGTGATATCGCAAGCATAGGCCGCCTTCTTTTCGGCGGAGGACTTGGCGGCGGTGTTGACACCGACCGTCAAACCAAGGAAACGATAGATCTGACCCATCCATTCCGCGTCACGGGTGGCCAAATATTCGTTAACGGTGATGACGTGGACGCCTCTTCCGGTCAAAGCGTTTAAATAAACGGCCATGGTGGCGGTCAAAGTCTTACCTTCACCGGTACGCATCTCAGCGATATCGCCGTTATTCAAAATCAAAGAGCCCATAATCTGGACTTTGAATGGCTTTTGTTTCAATACGCGGGTGGCGGCTTCGCGAGCAACGGCGAAAGCCTCATATTTGATGGATTCCAAAGTGGCTCCGTTTTTCAAAGCCTCTTGGAATTCGTGGGTTTTTCCAACCAATTCTTCATCGCTCAATTTCGATATTTGCTCATCCAAAGCCAAAACATGTTCGGCTTCGCGAGCGTATCTATCGACTTCGCGCTTGTCAAAGTTAAAGATTTTATCGAGTAATCCCATTGTGTTACCTCCGTAGAGTCGCGAATGATTATATATCATTTCCTGCGTGTTAGGCAATGCGCATAGGCTAAGTGCGCGTTACGCGAGCTAGAACCAAAACCTCAATTTTCTTGGGTTTGAGTTTTTTGAGCAAATTAACGCAAGCCAAGATCGTTGAGCCAGATGTCATAACGTCATCCACAAACAAAATTCGTTTTCCGGCAATTTTCGTATTTTCTTTTAGCCTTATTGACTTGCCGATCTTCTTTCTTTCCTCGAAATTGAGG
>CAVIYC010000068.1:0-450 GCA_963647095.1 Oscillospiraceae bacterium
TGGAAGAAACGCCGCCCAAGAGAAGCTGCTTGGTCTCGTCGTTTCTTTGGGTGGAAATGGAAGGGTCTTCCAAGATGATTTTCTTCAATGCCTGTCCCAATTTGGCCTCGTTGGCTTTGTCCTTGACCGCGATGGCCTTGAAGGCGACGGCGGTAGGGTATTTCACCGGCTTATAGGCGATTATGGATTTGGGTGAGCAGATGGTATCGGTGGATTTCACGTTTTCCAAACGGGTGATGGCCCCGATATCGGCCGCGGAAATCTCGTCTACCGGCGTAAGCTTCTTGCCAAAGACGGAGAACAGGGAGGATATCTTTTGGGTTGCCCCGTTTACGTAGACGTCGTCTCCGACCTTCAAAACGCCAGAGCTGACTTTTACGTAATTGATGTTTCCGTAATATGGATCGACGATGGTCTTAAAGACATAGGCGGACATCGGCTCTTCTATGG
>CAVIYC010000068.1:547-4802 GCA_963647095.1 Oscillospiraceae bacterium
TCCGTTTGCGTCATGGGCTTCGATTGGCTTTAAGCTGCTCGGCGCGGGCATGTATTTGATTAACATATCAAGCAAGGTATGCATGCCGATGTTCTTTGTGGCGGAGCCAACGATTATGGGAACCAAGTCTCCGGAAAGGACGCCTTTTCTCAAAGCGACCTTTATTTCGTCTTGGGTGAATTACTCGCCCATGAAGAATTTTTCCAACAATTCATCGTCTGTCTTGGCGACTTCTTCGACGATGGTGTTGTGAAGCTCTAGGACTTTGGCGCGTTTGTCTGGATAGATTTCCCCATCCTCGCATTCTTTGCCGTTATAGATTCTGGCTTTGAGGTCTACCACGTTCACGAATCCGTCGAACTTATTTTCGTGGCCCAAAGGATAGGTGAACGGAATGGCGTTCTTTCCCAATTTTTCGCGGATTTCTTCCAAGAGTTCGTCGAAATTGACCCCTTCCTTGTCCATTTTGTTGAGGAAGATGAAGGTGGGGATGCCGCGGTGCTTGAGCTGTTTCCAGTGCTTGATGGTTCCAACTTGCACGCCGGTGGAGGCGTCGATTACCAATATGGCGCCTTTGATTATCCTGGTGACCCCGATGATTTCGCTGATGAAATCGTCGTTTCCCGGCATATCCAAGAGGTTTATCTTGTTTTCGCCGTTTTCCAAAGAGGCAATGGAACATTGGATGGACATTTGCCTCTTTTGCTCTTCGGGAAGATAATCGGAAACGGTGTTCTTTTTGTCTATCGTCCCTTTTTCTTCTATGGCCTTGGCGGTATATAGCAACCCTTCCATCAAGGACGTTTTTCCCGATCCTTGATGGCCCAATATGGCCACGTTTCGTATGTTTTCAGGCTTATATGTCATAAAGTAGGCTCCTAAATCGTGTATTTCACTTTGCTTCCGCGGATGATTCTGTGAATGCGGCCTTCTTCGGCCAAGGAGATAAGGCGTTTGCCGATCAAGGCTTTGGGTTCGTTATATAGGATCTTCGCGCAGGTTCCGACTCCGATAGGGGTGGTGGATTCGCTCAAAATCCTCACCAACCTATCGTCTAACGGCCTGTCGTCTTCGGCCAATAAGACGATGTATTCGAGCCTTCTATATGCGGCGTGGATGATGCGGAGCAAGAAGTGGCAGAACGGGCGGTATTTGGACAAATCGTCTTCCGCGTCGTTTCCGGCGGTGACGAAGGCGCCGATATATTCGCTTACCTGCTTTTCCAAGAGATAAGACACGGCGTAATAGTCATCGATCGCGTATCCGGCTTTCTTTAATAAGAAGTGCAAGACCAAGCGGGAGACCCTTCCGTTCCCGTGGTTATAAGGGTGGATGGCGACGAATTCGAACATGAAGACCGCGATCAACAAGAGCTTGTTCAAGCTCGGATCCTTCATGCATTCGTTGAATTGGTAGATGAGGTTATCCAGTAAAGGATAGGCTTCTTCGGGCCTGCAAGGGGTGAACACCGAACGATACGTCCCATCTGTCAATCTTTCTTGGATGTAGTTTTGGGTATCCTTGAATTTTCCGCCGATCGCGGGATTGGCTTCCTTATACATTATGTAATGCAAGGTGGAGATGAAGGATACGCTCAAATCCGTCTGGTCGTAGACTTGGTCGATGAGGTTCAAGGCATCCAAATAGCCTTTGACGGTCTTTTCTTCAAAGGTGCTAGGCTCGGCTTTCAATTCGAAGAGGCTGAATTCTTCTTGCTCAGAAAGAAAAACATTGCCTAATGCGCAGGACGACACAGCGTTGCTACGTTTGGCAATGTCTTTGAGTTTTTCGACGTTGGGAAGTTTGGCTGCTTTGGCATCGACCGCTTGATGTCTGTCGATGGCAGCCACGGTCGCATTGAGCCTTTCTTCAGGTAGGCTCAAAACAGCCTCTTTTAGATCAAAGATTCGCATGATTGTTGTTATCTCCTTTGTTCATGTGTCTACATTGTAGAACATTTCGAAAAGCTAAATCTAGTAAATGAGCGTTCACTTTTTTATTAAATAAAAAAGACTCGCGTACGCGAGCCTTTATATGGTTTTTTGCTTAGAAGACGTTTGGGGTCTTAACGCCATTGGAATAGGTGTAGAAGCCGCATCCGGTCTTGACGCCGAGTTTCTTGGCGCGGACCAATTTCCTGAGCAACGGAGCCGGGCGGTATTTGGAATCGCCGGTCTCTTTGTAGAGGACTTCCATGATGGCCAAGACGATGTCCAAGCCGACGTAGTCGCCCAATTCGAGGGGTCCCATCGGATGGTTGCAGCCGAGTTTCATGGCGGTGTCGATGCCTTCGACGGAAGAAACGCCTTCAGACAAGACGAAGATGCCTTCGTTGATGAGCGGGATCAAGATGCGGTTGACGACGAATCCGGCGGATTCTTTGACTTCGACCGGGGTCTTTCCCAACTTAATGGAGATCTCTTTGACCTTTTCGACGTCTTCATCGGTGGTGTTGGCGCCTTTGATGACTTCGATGAGCTTCATGACCGGAGCCGGGTTGAAGAAGTGCATGCCGATGACGGGTTTCGGAAGGCCGGCGCCGATTTCGGTGATGGAAAGGGAAGAGGTGTTGGTGGCGAAGATGCAGTTGGGGTTCTTCACGATTTCTTCTTCCAAGGTCTTGAAGCAGGCTTTCTTGATGTCCATGACTTCGAGGGCGGCCTCGACGACCAAGTCGGCGTCGACGGCGATGGTGTTCAAGCCGGTTTCGATTTTGGCCAAGATGGCGTCGGCGTCAGCTTGTTCCATTTTGCCTTTTTCGACTCTCTTGGCGAAGCCTTTGGCGATTTTGTTCTTTCCGCCGGCGGCGAATTCTTCTTTGATGTCACAAAGATAGACTTTTTCGACATCCGCGCATTGGGCGAAGGTCTGAGCGATGCCGGAACCCATGGTTCCAGCGCCGATGATTGCTACTTTCATCTTAATTGTTTCTCCTAAATGAAATTATTTATTCAAGAAGGCAACTTTCTTAACCTTCTTGGGATCGTCTTTTTTGCGGAGGAAGTTGGCCATTCCTTCTTGTTGGTCATAGGATTCGAAGCAAGAACCGAATTCTTTCTCTTCGATAACTATCGCGGAGTCCATATCGGCATCCAAGCCTTCGTTGATGGCTTTTTTGCAAGCGCGGACGGCGATGGGGGCTTTGGAAGCGATGGTGTTGGCCAATTTCTTGGCGACGTTCATCAAGTTGTCCAAAGTGGTGACTTTGTTGACCAAGCCGATGCGATAAGCTTCCTTGGCGTCGATGTTGGAGGCGGTGTAGATAAGCTGTTTGGCATAGCCTACGGAAATCAAGCGGGCCAAACGCTGGGTTCCCCCGAATCCCGGGGTGATGCCCAAACCGACTTCCGGCTGTCCGAACACGGCATTATAAGAGCAAACGCGGATGTCGCAGCTCATGGCGAGTTCGTTTCCGCCGCCCAAGGCAAAGCCATTCACGGCCGCGATGACGGGGATGGGGAAGGTCTCGATTTTGCGGAAGACGTCGTTGCCCTTCTTTCCGAAAGCTTCGCCTTCGGCTTTGCTAAGGGTGGACATTTCGCCGATGTCGGCGCCGGCGACGAAGGATTTTTCTCCGGCGCCAGTAAGGATCAAGCATCTGACTTCGTCAAGGTTGACGGAGTCGAAGGTGGCGGACAAATCATCCAAAACCTGGGAATTCAAGGCATTCAAGGCTTCGGGGCGGTTGATGGTGATGATGCCGATTTGTCCTTCTTGCACGTAATTTACGAACATTTGTATTTATCTCCTAAAGGATTGTTAGTCGCGTTCGACCAAGGTGGAGCAGCCCATGCCGCCGCCGATGCAGAGGGTGGCAAGGCCCTTCTTGGCGTCGCGGGCTTCCATGGCGTGGAGCAAGGTGACCAAGATGCGGCAACCGGAAGCGCCGACCGGGTGACCCAAGGCGATGGCCCCGCCATTGACGTTCAATTTCTTCAAATCGAAGCCGAGTTCTTTTCCGACCGCGCAAGATTGGGCGGCGAAAGCTTCGTTGGCTTCATAAAGGTCGATGTCTTCGATCTTCCAACCGGTCTTGGCCAAGACTTTCTTGGTGGAAGCGACGGGTCCGACGCCCATGATGGAAGGATCGACGCCTCCCAAGGCTCCGGCGACCCAGGTGGCCAACGGCTTCAAGCCAAGCTCTTTGGCCTTTTCTTCGCTCATGACGACGATGGCGGCGGCGCCGTCGTTGATGGAGGAGGCGTTGCCGGCGGTGGTGTAACCATCGGCGTTGATGGTGCGCAATTTGCTAAGA
>CAVIYC010000069.1:0-4707 GCA_963647095.1 Oscillospiraceae bacterium
TTCTTCAACCTTTTCATTCGGGTTGGTGCCTTTGGCGACCAATTCGATCTTATGGGCTTTTTCGGCCGGTTTTTCTCCGACGGAGACGACTTCCAAGGAACCTAAGGCCAAATTCTCTTTGGTCTCGTAATCGAAGAGGATTATGCCATCCCCAACGATGTCGAAGTTGATCTTTTCGTCGGTCTTATAGTCGATGGAACCGAAGACTACCGCGGAAAGGATATCGCCGCCGAAGTCGATCTTGACGGTGGTTTCCATGCCGGTGGGCAAGGTGCTATAAGCCAAACCGCTGAGCTTGCTCTTTTTGACGATCGGCAAGAATTCCGGACGGATGCCCAAGACGATTTCTTTGCCAATGGTCAAGCCTTCCAAGCCTTTGACGATTTCCTTGGCTTGGAAGACGCCTTCCACGCCTAAGAAGGAGACGCCGACGGAATCATCGGTGATGGAGGTAACCGTTCCGGGAATGAAGTTCATGGTCGGGTTTCCGACGAAGTCCGCGACGAATAAGTTCGCTGGGCGCTTATAGACGGTCAAAGGAGGATCGATTTGGTTGACTACCGCATCGTTCATTAAACAGATTCTGGTAGCCAAGCTCATGGCTTCCAACTGGTCGTGGGTGACGTAAATGAAGGTGGAATCGGTGTCGTTGTGGAGACGTTTCAATTCGGTTCTCATCTCACCGCGCAATTTGGCGTCCAAGTTGGACAAAGGCTCGTCCATGAACAAGACCTTTGGCTTGGTGGCCAAGGTACGGGCGATGGCGACGCGCTGCTGCTGTCCGCCGGATAATTCGGCTGGATAACGATCGCGGAATTTGGTGATTTTGAGCATCTGGAGAACTTCGTCGATGCGTTCTTCCATCTCGGCTTTGGTCAAGTGGCGTTTCTTTTTGACGGGAACGCTGTTGGTGACTTCGGCCTCGGCTAAGCGAGCTTCGAGTTCGGCTTTCTTGGTCGGATCGGTCTCGTCCTTGATCAAGATTTTCAAACCATCGATCAAGTCTTTGTCCGGGCCGTAGATGACGTTTCCGTCTTTGTCCAATTTGTCTTCTTCCAAAACGATATTCTCAAGTCCGAAACGGATGTTCTTGTAAACCGTCATATGCGGCCACAAGGCATAGTTTTGGAACAAGAAGCCGATATCGCGCCTGGCCGGGCTTAGGTTGATGCCCGACTCAGAATCAAATACGACTTTATCCCCGATGGTGATGCGTCCGGAAGTTGGGGTTTCCAAACCGGCGATCATTCTCAAAGTGGTGGTTTTGCCGCAGCCAGATGGGCCGAGCAAGGTTATGAATTCGCGATCATCGATGACGAAGTTAAGATCCTTGGCGCCATAGAAATCGCCCCATTTTTTGGTAACGTGTTCTAATACAATTTTTGGCATTTTGTTTATCCTCCTACGCCTTTGTCGATAGATGCGCCGGTCAATTTGTTGACTATCAAGTTGATGCCGACTACCAAGACGACGATGACCAAGTTGATGCCGTTGGCCAACTGTTCGATGCCGTTTCGGTTGAAATAATCCAAGATGTTGGTGGCCAGCGTGGTGTTGCTGGTCAACAACGAGAACAAGGTATATTCGCGCATGCAAGAGATGAAAGGCAGCAAGTAGCCAGACAAGAAGCTGGCTTTTTGAATCGGGAAGATGACGCGGGTCATGCGTTTGATCCAAGGGGTGTTGACGATGATGGCGGCTTCTTCGATTTCGCCAGATAGCTGCAACATGGCGTTGGTTCCGCTTCTAGAGGCGAACGGCACGAATTTGATGCCGCCGCAGATGACGCAAATGGCGATTGCCGACCATTCGGATCCGGTCGTTGAGACGTCCAAGAAGCTGAAAGTCGAGGTTTTCATCAACGAGAAGAATATGGTCGAGAAGCACATTGCCGGGATCAAATATGGCAAGAACGCCAATGATCCGACGGCGTTGGCGAATCTGGACCTTCTGTTTTTGGAGACGGCGTAACCGATCAAGATGCCGGTGGTGCCGCAGATAAGGGAAACGCAGACGGAGATCAACAAGGTGCGTCCGATGGCGCTTTGGATATCCTTGTTGAAGAATATGCCGGCCGTGGACAAGTCTCGGGATTCCACATATGCGTCATTTATGGTGTTGTCCTTCGAGAACCAGAACTTCCAGTCGATGGAGTTGATGTCTCCCGGAGTGGATTCCAAAGATTCCAAGACGAAGGAAATCAAAGGAACGATCGCAAAGAAGGCAACGACGATCAAGACGATGATGGCGATCGGCCATTTCCATGCGCGGAGATTGATTTTGGAGATTTGGCCGGATTTTCCGGATACCGTGGTGAATCCCTTGCGTGATTTGGTGAACCAGTTGTTCAAGACCAAAATCAACATCGAGAAGATCATCAAGACCGTAGACATTACATAGCCTTCGCCTTTTTTGCCTAGCGACAAGGCGCTTCTTAAGGCGATGGAGATGGAAGTGAACGATTTGTTGACGTTCAACATATAAGGGACGGTGTAGCTGGAAATGGAGGAAGAGAAGACCAACAAGACCGTGGAAACGATCGCCGGAGCGACGATTGGCAAGGTGATCCTTCTTAAAATCTTTCCTCTGGAGGCTTTCAAAACGGTGGCGGCTTCCTCCAAGTTGGCGTCCATGTTGCGCAAGATGCCGCCGATTAAGATATAGGCGAAAGGCGCATAGTGGATGCCCAAACATAGGGCGGATGGCCAGAATCCGTAAGTGAGCCACTCAGGGGCGCATATTCCGGTCATTGACTGAAGCATGCCTACGCCTGGCGCGGAAGCGATGTTGGTGTTCTTGAAGAAGTTCACCCAGAACATGGCTATCGACCATGAAGGCATGATATAGGGGAAAACGAAGACCGTTGATAAGAATTTCTTAAACGGGACGTTGGTTCGCGTGATCAAGAATGCGACAACCCCGCCGCCGATGACGGCGACGGCACAAGCTACCAAGGACATCAATATGGATCTGTATAATGGAGTCCAGAAGTAGTAGACGGAATATCCTTCAGTCCCTTTGTTGGCTAATAGGTAGGGCCACGTCAAGAAGGTGAAATCGCCTTTTCTCAATGATGTGCCGAATTCCTCGTTCAAGGCTTTTGCTTCGGATCCTGATTGGATGATCAAGGAGTTTAGTACCATTCGAATGAGCGGATACACGACTCCTATCGCCAGAAGCACGGCGAAGATGACGAGGATTAAGTTAGCGGGACGGGAGAGATACTGTCCGATGGAGTTGAAGAACTTTTTCGCGCGTTTGCCAAAATTCGGTTTGGCAGTAGCGGTGGCAGTAGCCATAAGACTCTCCTTAAAAAGTAATAACGGGGATTTGGGACTAGCCGAAACCCCCGTTTCTTATTTGATGTAGTTAAGCAACGATTAGAATTTCGGAAGCTTATTCAATCAAGCGCCAGCGCCCTTGGCGGTGACTTTGGTGATGATGGAGTTGATGGTGGAGCTAGGAACGGTCTTCAAATAGTCGAAGTCTTCGTTGATTTCTCTCGCCTTATGCTGCTCTTTGGTCCAGTCGCCATCGGCGTAGTTGAAGGAAGAGCTGGCGGTTCCAGGATAGTAGTAGCCATACTGGTTGCCGGCTTCGCCATTGCTGCCCGGGGTGGAAGCGTTGAAGATGGCGGCCTTATAGGTTTCTTCTTCAAGCAAGACGCGAGCGAACAAAGCGGCGGTGTAAGGGAATTTGGCGTTGTTGATGATTTGGGAGTCCATGCAATACATGAATCCGTTGAAGCCGTCGATGGTCCAATCCCACTTGACGGTGGTCATGGCGTTGATGTCTTTTTCGGCATAGGTGTAAGTCGTGCCGTCGCAAACGACTTGGACGTCGGTATCGTCGGTGTCGCCGTCTCCGTTCAAGTCGACGGTGTATTTCTTGCCAACGGCGTCTTTCATCTTGGCGAAAGCGCCATAGTAGACGTATCCAGCCTGCCAGTCATCTTTGAGTTGGGTTTCTTTCATGGCCGTGCCATCGGAAGAATGCCAACGGGAGATGGTGTCGATGAATTGATTGAGCCATTGTTCGCCGGCGGTCTTGTAGCTGCCGTTGGCGACCCAATCGGTTCCGAAGTAATTCTTATAGGCGGTCTTGATTCTGTCTTGTTCGGATTCGTTCAAGACGGAGACCAAGAAGGACATGTTGATTTGTTCGGTTTCGGGGGACTGGAACGAAACTTTGGTGATGGCGTCAGACTTGTTGGCGGTCTTGGCCGCGGTGGTCATCTGCCAGATGTTATGGAGTTTGAAGCCATTGACCTTTTCGAAGTTGGTGTTGGTCCAGAACAATTTGTTGAAGTGGATGCCTTTCAAAGGATTGGTGTCTTCGTCCAACAAACCGATGGCGTCTTTGTCGGCCGGGGAATAGTTATAGAGGATTCCGTCTTCGACGAGAGTGGAGAAGGAACGGGCATCCTGAGCCAAAACGTAGTCGGCGACATAAGCGTTGTCGGCGGACTGCAAGGCTTCCAACAAAGCGGCGTCTTTATAACCGTTGTTGACGTCGATGTTGTCATTTTCGCCAACGGCGCCGTCAGCACCGGTCTTGTACTTGATCCAATCGCATTGGGCCGCGACGGAAACAGCAACTTTTTGAAGGGCGGAAGTCAAACCGACGACTTTGAATTTTTCGTTGGGTTGAGCTTCGAATTCGGCCTTCGATTTCTCTTTCAACTCGGCAAGCGTCATAGTGCTCGCT
>CAVIYC010000070.1:0-4673 GCA_963647095.1 Oscillospiraceae bacterium
CGACGGGATAAAGGCCGCAGTAAACCATCGGGTTTATTTTCCTATAGCCCGGCAACGGCTCTTTCGCTTTGTTGTTGGATAACGTCACCGTTTCGCCGGGGAAGACGTCTTTTATGTCCTTCATCGTGGCGCAGATATATCCGACGTCGCCGGCCGAAAGGGAGGACACCGCCACCTCTTTGGGGGTGCGGATCCCGACTTCCGTGACTTCGTATTCTTTGTTCGCTTGCATCAAAAGGATCTTGTCTCCGGGTTTTACCGTGCCGTTTTTTATGCGCACCAAAGCCACGACTCCGCGATAAGAATCGTAGTAGCTATCGAATATTAGGGCTTGCAACGGGGCGTTTTCGTCTCCGCTTGGGGGAGGTATTAGCTCAACGATTTTTTCCAATACTTCCGGAACGCCCAATCCGGTTTTGGCGGACACTTCCAAAGAATCCAAAGAGGATAAGCCTATCCTTTCTTCTATTTCCTTTTTGGCGTTAATTACGTCCGCGGAAGGTAGGTCGACTTTGTTGATGACCGGGATTATCATCAAGTCGTTGTCGATGGCCAAATAGACGTTGGCCAAGGTTTGGGCTTGAACGCCTTGCGTGGCGTCCACCACCAAAAGGGCCCCTTCGCAGGCGGCCAGGGATCTGGAGACTTCGTAGGTGAAGTCCACGTGTCCCGGGGTGTCTATCAGATTGAAGATGTAGGTATTCCCGTCTTTGGCGTTGTAAGTTACCGTGACGGCGTTTAGCTTGATGGTTATCCCGCGTTCCCTTTCGAGATCCATGGAATCCAGCATTTGTTCTTTTAATTCTCTTTGGGATACGGCGCCGGTCAATTCCAAAATCCTATCGCACAAGGTGGATTTTCCATGGTCGATATGGGCGATGACGGAGAAGTTCCTTATTAAAGAGCGGTCGACTTTCATAGCAAAGATTATAGCGAAAACTTTCTTTTATAAGAAATCATTCTTTGTAGAACCTATCCAATATCTCTTCCATTTGGCTCACGGAATAGGCCACGGAGTAGGCTGGATATAGCCTTCCGTACACTTCTCGATAGTCCCTATTTAGGTAGCGGTCGTCTATCAATAAGGCCGCGCCTTTGTCGCTTTCGGAGCGTATTAGCCTTCCCAATGCCTGCATAACCCTATTCATCCCGGGATATAGGTAGGCAAAGGAGAAGCCGCTTTCCCCTTTCTCGTCGAAATGCTCCTTGATGAGATTCCTTTCGAAGCCGATGGTTGGCATGCCTATGCCTACTATGGCCACGCCGGAAAGCCTGTCTCCGATGAGGTCCACCCCTTCCCCGAAGGCTCCGCCAAGCACCAATAAGCCGATGGCGGTCTTAGTTGGATTTGGCTTGAAAAACGATAGGAAGCCCTTCTTTTCTTCGTCTTTCATCTTCCTTTCTTGGACGTAAACGTCGGCGTTTTCGAAAGATAGGGTCTCTTTTATCTTGTTTAGGTATTCGTAGCTTGGGAAATAGATGAAATAGTTGCCAACCTTCTTATTGACGAACCTTTCTAAATATTCGGCGACTATGTGATAGGAAGATTCCCTGTCTTTGTATCTGACCGAGACGTTGGGGACGATGGTCAGAGACATGTTGTTATGATCGAAGGGAGAATCGAACAAAACGGATTTGGAATTGGTATGGCCTTCGATGCTTTCTTTATAAAACGAAATGGGCGAAAGGGTGGCCGAGAAGAATATGGAAGACTTAAGTTTGGACAAAGTCGAGGCTATATAGGGGCTTGGGTCCAAATTGGCGAAGTGGAAATAGACGTCTTTGTTTATCCTTTCGAAATAAAAGGCCGCGGAGGAAGTATAGCCTTCCGAAAGGACGCTCAGCCTATGGAGCTCTTTGGACAAATCGTCGTAGCTCTTGCTTGATATAAACGTTTTTTCGTCCTTGGCTTTCTTTTCCGCCCTCTTTATGGAATCTATGCGCTTCGTTAGTTCATCGGGGAACGAAGAAAGGGTGACTATTCCTTCTTCCACGCTTCCGTCTAGGTAATTCGATAGCTTGGTAAGGGCGCTTTTTAGGCCATTGGACCTTACTTTTTTTATGGAGGCTTTGGCGTCCTTTGCCATCTTGGTCGAGATGATGGAAGAATACATGTCCTTCGCTCTGTCTATCATATTGTGCGATTCGTCAATCAAAGCGATGTGTTCCCTCTCTTTTATCTGATCTCCGAAATATCTGTCCAAATAGACTATTGGGTCGAATAGATAGTTGTAGTCGCAGATGATGACGTCGCTATATAAAGAAAGGTCCAACGACAATTCGAAGGGGCATATCTCGTATTTCTCGCCGAGGAATTCGACATAGTCCGAGGAGAAGCGTTCTTCGCTTCTTAGAGCGATGTCCCTTACTAAGCCGATTTTATCGTAATACCCTTTGGCGTATTTGCATTCGTCGGGGTTGCAGCTTTTCCCCAAAGAGGGGCACATCTTGTCCTTGGCCTTTAAGATGGAGTCTCTGGCGATAAGGCCTTTTTCATAAAGTTTGGATAAGGCGTCGTAGGCCGATTCCCTGCCGGTAGTTTTGGCGGTCAGATAAAAGATTTTATCGCCTTTTCCTTGGCTTATGGCCTTTAAGGATGGATATAGGGCCGAGATGGTTTTCCCTATTCCGGTCGGTGCTTCCATAAAGAGGGTTTCTTCATTCTCTATGGCTTCATAGACGTTCTTCATCATGGCTTTTTGGCCTTTCCTATATGTAACGTAAGGGAAGGATAAAGCCTTTATTGATTCGTTTCTTTTGTTGTCTTTGTCTTTGAGATATGAGAGGAAATCGAGATAACGTTTGACTAAGGAAGTGACGTTTTCTTCGAGTTCTTCGAAGGTGAAAGAAAAGTCTTTTACCATCCTTTCGTTGGTCTCCTGGGAGATATAGGTCAGCTTGATTCCCATCTTCTCCAAGTTATTTTCCTTGGCGTACATATAGGCGTAGCATTCGGCTTGGCCCAAATGCCATTCCTTTTGCTTTTCGTAGAATTCGTTTAATGGACTTACCGTTGATTTTATTTCGTCAACGATAGGGTATTCCCCGCCTAGTATTATCCCGTCCGCCCGACCTTCCAAAACGATGGTTCCCTTATCTAAAGAGAAAACCGTTTTCAAAGGGACTTCCGAAAGGTATTTCTTTCCTTGTTTGGATTGGTAGGAAGAATGTATTTTGCTTCCCATCTGCATCGTCTCGAAGTTATAAACCCTAGTGTCGATGTCGCCTTTCCTCAAAAGAAAGTCCACCAGTTCGTGGACCGAGACGTTTTTGAAGATTTTTTCCACTAGGAAAGAATCTCCTTGTTGCTTAGGTGGGCCCCGGAGGCGAAGTCCATGCCAGACATCTTCTTTTTGCCTTCGAGTTGGACGTTATTTAAGGACAAATGGCCGTTTTTGGCTTGGAGGAGCAATTTCTTACCTCTCAAAGACAAAGTCCCCACCGGCTCGGTTTCTTCTTCGTCGAACAAAGAGACGTTGTATATCTTGAATTTCTTGCCGGAGAAAAATAGATAAGCGCCCGGCTCTTCGCTCAATGAATGGATTTTATGCATCAAATCCTTGGCATTCAGATCCAAAGAGAGCTTTTCTTCTTCGGGAGATATCTTGTTGGCGAAGGTCACTTTGCTTATATCTTGCGTTTCGCCTTCGATCTCGTCATTAAGGTAATCGAATAGGTATTTTTCCAAGATATAGGCGCCTAAATCCGACAGTTTGTCGCACAAAGAGGAATAAGTGTCGGATTCTTCTATCTTTATCTTTTCTTTGGCGTACATCCTTCCGGCGTCCATTTCGTGGGTCATTTCCATCAAGGTTATGCCGGTTTCTAGCTTGCCGTCTTCTATCGCCCTTTGGATAGGGGCGGCCCCTCTATATTCCGGCAAAAGGGAACCATGGAGGTTTATGGAGCCTTTTTTGGGCAAAGACAACAAATCGTCCGGCAATATTTGGCCATAGGCCATGGTGATTATGACGTCCAAATCCAAATCGTTGGCCCAAGAATGGTCTAACCTGATTCTATGCGGTTGGTATACGGGAATATTGTGTTCCAAGGCCGCGACTTTGACGGGAGAGGGGGTGAGTATCCTTTTCCTCCCCACTTCTTTGTCTTCCTGGGTGACCACTCCGACCACGTTATAGCCGAGTTCTATGAGCTTAAGCAAAGGCTTCACCGCGATCTTCGGGGTGCCTAGATACAAAATCCTTACGTTTTCTTTCAAAGGGTAATTCATCATTTTTCCTCGTTGCTAGTATATCACAAGGCGTTGATTAAGCCTTTGATTTAAGCGCCAAATGGCCTTTTTGGGCGAAAATTAGGCAAATAGCATCTTGCTAAGCAAGAAATATAGTTGTTTTATTCTCTTTTGTAATTTACAATACAACCCGCTGAAAGAAAGCAGGAATTCATACTATGGCAAATATCAAATCTCAAATCAAACGCAACAAGACCAACGAAAAGGCCAATGATATCAACGTCGCCCGCAAGAGCGAATTAAAGACCGCCATCAAGAAGGTCGAAGCCGCCGTCAAGGACAACAAGAAAGACGAAGCCGCCGTTTTGCTCAAAGACGCCGTTTCCCTTTTGGACCGCTATTCCCAATTGGGCACCATCTCCGTCAATTCGGCCAACCGCAAAAAGGCCCATTTGACCAAAGCCGTCAATAGCCTTTAATA
>CAVIYC010000071.1:0-4663 GCA_963647095.1 Oscillospiraceae bacterium
AAGGGACGGACATTGAGCAAGAATTCGACGAAGCCTACGAAAATTACAAAGAATACGTCGATGAGAAATATTGCAAAAAACTCAAAATCACCTCAGATGAAATAGACTTATAAAATATTGTCAATGAAAACAAAAATAAAGGCGGGAGACCCGCCTTTATTTATTTAAGCAAACATCTATTAGAGAGAAGAAATTAGGGAGAAAGTTTTGGCGATGGTTTCTTCGTTGACTTCCAATGATCCTTTGGCGGCTTGGAACATGAAATGCTCGGGGATCGAAGCCTTTATCGTATCGTTAGCGTCCAAGAATTTCCCAAACAAAGCGTCGAAGTCGGCGGTGACGTTTTCGTTTCTGAAATAATAAGCGTATATCGCATCGTCTTTGTTTTCTTTGGCGCTTTCGAGCAATTGCCCCCATTTGCCGGATAAAGTGGCGTCGGCTTCGGAATGGTTCTTGAGATTGTTCAAAGCGTATTCGTTGGCGGCCAATAGCAAATTCTTCCTGGTGTGGAAATGGACGTAGATGGTCGGTTCGGTGATTCCGATTTCCTCGGCGATGGCTTTGGTGGAGATCCCATCGATGCCGTATTCGGCCCCATGGGCCACGACTTTCTTCAGAATTCTGTTGTCTAGATTTCTCAATTTTCTTCTTGCCATAAATTAAAATTCCTCCGTATTTAAATTTAATATACGCTAAATGAATATTAATTCAATTTATATGATTGAAAAAGCCACTCATTTTCGAGTGGCAATTTGTTAATCAAGAAGCGAAATCAGTTTCTTGGTGGCTTTGTCCAATAATGCCTTTTCGTAATATTCGATTTCGCCGCAATCGATTTTCTTGCTCAAGGCCGGATCGATTCCGACTTCATCCAAGTTGTCGAGGCCATTTATCTCGGACGGTTTTCCGTAGAGATATATCTTTTTGTGGCAATCCGGGCATTCGACGTAAGCCATATTGGTGACCAATCCCAAGATGTTGATATTCATCATATTGGCCATCTTCACGGACTTGGTGACGATTAGTCCAACCAAATCTTGCGGAGTGGTCACGATAACCACGCCATCGATACTAATTTGTTGGAAGACGGTAAGAGGGACGTCTCCGGTTCCGGGCGGCATATCGATCAACAAGAAGTCCAATTCGCCCCAACGGGTCGAAGAATATAGCTGACCGACGAAATTGGAGATGAGAGATCCCCTCCAAATGATTGGTTCGGTCTCGTCTTCCAATAGGGAGTTCACCGAAATCAAAGGCAATCCTTTTTTGGATAGCACGGGATCGATTCCTTCTTCGTCCCCGTAAGCTTGGCTTTCGGCCCCGAAAGCCTTGGGGATGGAAGGGCCGGTGATGTCCGCGTCCAATATCCCTACTTTGTATCCTTTTTCGCTAAGTTCCTTGGCTAGCAAAGAGGTGATAAGGCTTTTGCCGACCCCGCCTTTGCCGCTGATTACGGCGATGGTCTTTTTTATTTTCACCCCATCAAGGGTTTTGAGTTTTTCTATCTCGCGGCTTTGGCAACCTTCAACGCCGCATGAAGAGCAATCGTGACTGCAATCGTTTTCGCTCATTTTTCTACCTCCGAAACAAAATGAATTATAGCATAGCCGGCTTATTGGGGCGATAATAACGCCATGCCAAATAATAAGAAGAAAAGCTACGACCGTATCTCTGATAGGGAAATGCTCAGAGAAAAAGAAAGAGAAGGAGATTACGACTCCTCCTCTTATAGATATCGCGACAACTATGATGCGGCTTAATTAAGGCAAAACGCGTCGGAAACCCGTTATTCGTTCATTTTCCTTTCGATTTTCTTTAAGAGCAAATCGACTTGGTCCAAATCCAAGCCTCCGTCTTTTTCGTTGTCCAAGATGAAATCGGCTTCGTATTTGGAAGGCTCGACGTATTTCAAATGCATCGGCTTCACGGTGGAATTGTATTGGGAGATGACCGATTCCGGGCTTCTTCCCCTTTCTCTCATGTCTCTCAATAAGCGGCGGCCCAAACGGGTATCCGCGTCCGCCTTGACGAAGATGACGTAATCGAACAAGTTCTTTTCTCCGACCCACAAAGACAATATCCCGTCGACGATGATGATATCGGAAGGCTCGATCTTTTGGGTTTCCTTTTTCCTCGAATGGGTGGCGAAGTCGTATATCGGAGAATCGATAGGTTCTCCGCTCTTTAATTGGTTTAGCTGATGCCTAAACAAGTTTTCGTCGAACCTTTCGGGGCTATCGAAATTGAGCTTCGCCCTTTCGTTTAGAGAGACAGACGAGGCGTCCTTATAATACATATCCAATAGGATGGTGGACGATTTCGGAAGACGTTTCTTCAGTTCTTTTGACAGCGTGGTCTTCCCAGACCCGCTTCCTCCGACGATGGCGATGATAAAGGGCATACTTACCTCCTAACTTAACTCTTGCACTAATTCTTCTTTTGGGATTAAATAACACATGCGCACTTGGGGTGTAGCCAAGCGGTAAGGCATCGGACTCTGAATCCGAGATGCACTGGTCCGATCCCAGTCACCCCAGCCAAATCTAAACTAAAAGGCACTCAAAAGGTGCCTTTTTTCTTTTAGATTTTGGCTAGGGCGACGACGATTTCTATCATTTTCTCGAATTCGTTTACCGATAGGAACTCGTATCTTCCATGATGGTGATAGGAACCCGTTCCGAGATTGGGGGTCGGGCAGCCTTTGAAGGAGAACGTCGCTCCGTCGGTCCCGCCTCTTATCGGCTCGAAGTTCGGCTCGATTCCCAAAGATTTATAGACCTTTACGGCGTGGTCGATGGCTCTTGGGTCTTTGTCGAAGATCTCTTTCATGTTGCGGTAATCGTCTCCGATAGAGAGGGTTATCTTGTTCTTTGGATATTTGTCGGAAAGTTTTTTGACGGCGTTTTCGATGTCTTTTTTCTGCTTTTCCAATTTGCTTCCGTCGTGATTTCTCAAGATATAATTGAGGGTGGCTTTGTCAACCGTTCCCTCGATGGAAATCAAATGGTTGAATCCTTCTCTTCCTTCCGTCTTCTCAGGGCGATCTTTATCAGAAAGATAAGAATCGAATTCCGCGGCCAATCTCGCGGCGTTTACCATTTTGTTCTTGGCCTCGCCAGGATGGATGGAAGTGCCGTAAATCGTTATCTCGGCATGGGCGGCGTTGAAGTTTTCCATCTCGATGTTCTTATAGCTGTCCCCATCGATCGTATAGGCGAATTCCGCGCCGAATTTGTCTTTGTTGAAATGTTCGGGCCCTCTTCCGATTTCTTCGTCCGGAGTGAACAAAACGGCGATTGGGCGATGCTTCACTTCCGGATGGGTGACGAAATAGCTGAGGGCGCTCATGATGATGGCCACCCCGGCTTTGTCGTCGGCCCCGAGCAAAGTATCCCCGGAGGTGACCACCAAAGTGTCTCCCTCCCTTCCTTGCAGTCTCGGGAAATCGGCGGGGTTCATCGAACAAACGTCGTTCAAACGGATGGTCCCCCCGTCATAGTTTTCGATTATTTGGGGTTTGACGTCTTTGCCAGATAGCTCCAAAGCCGTGTCCACGTGGCTGTTGAAGCCGATGCAGGGATAACCATTTTCTCCTGGTAAGTGGGCATAAAGCCTACCATATTCATCTATTTCGCTTTCGATCCCCATTTCCTTTAGCTCGTCTTTGAGCAATCTGGTGAGGTTCAATTCCTTCGCCATGGAAGGGGTATCCTCGCTCATATCGTTGGATTGGGTGTCGATTTTGACGTATCTAAGGAAACGTTTTAGAGATTCTTCCATATTTTTTCTCCTTGTAGCCGTCTAATTCTATTTAGAAAGCGAGAATAAGGCAATAAGAGTTATCTCTTATAACATTGCTTGACAAAAGATAGAAGAAAGATAGGCTTACTACGTAAAAAGAAAGGATTCCATTATGTCAGATAATAGCAAAAAGGTCCTTGGGGCCTTGGATATCGAAACGAGCGAAAAAATCATGAACGATTACGTTTCCGATGAAAAGAACGGCATCATCCGCCGGGCTTTGAGCGGAAATACGGTTTCTTCCGTCGTTTTCGAAACCTCCTCAATCCCAAGCGTGGAAATGAATTTCTCCACGGAAGTCAAGACCATGGCGGTCTGCAACCAGAAACAATCCGGCCGTTGCTGGATCTTCGCCGGCTTGAACGTTTTGAGGGAAATCGTCGCCAAAAAGCTCAATTTGGAGAAATTCGAATTGTCCCAGAACTACATTTCCCTCTTCGACAAAATCGAAAAAGCCAACTTCGCCTTGGAAACCATCATCTCTTTCTTGGGGAGAGACCATGACGACCGCGAAGTCCATTTCATTTTGAAAGACCCCGTTTCCGACGGCGGCCAATGGGACATGTTCGTCAATTTGGTGAAGAAATACGGCTTGGTTCCTCAGTCCTTGTTCCCCGAGACTTTCCAAAGCAACGGCACCCAGCAAACCGATTTCTTGGTAAACGCGGCCATCAGAGGCTTCGCCGCCCGCGCTTTCAACGCCTACAAAAACGGAACCGACGTTAAATCCATCAGGAAAGACAAAGACGAAACGATAGAGAAAATCTACCATATGTTCCTAAACGCCTTTGGCGTGCCTCCCAAAACCTTCGATTTCGAATGGACGGACAAAGACAACGTCTACCACATCGAAAGAGGCCTT
>CAVIYC010000072.1:0-4662 GCA_963647095.1 Oscillospiraceae bacterium
TAGCTGGTGGTCCTATCGTTTCCAATCCAGAATTAAAAACATCGGTTGGAGAATCGATTATTTCTTGGTTTCTTCCAGATTGATGGACAAAGTCACCGATTCCAAAATCCATAACGAAATATATGGTTCGGACCATTGCCCGATCGAGTTGGATATCGATTTATAAAGCAACGTTTGGAAGCAACGAAGGGAATATCAGCGAGCAAACGTAAGAACCGAGGACTATGAGGGCCACCGCGATGGCTAAGATCAGTCCTCTTTTTTTGCCTTCGAAGAATTTGGAGAAGCATTTCAAAATCACCACGGCGGTAATGGACAATATGACAACCGCGCCGAATATGGTCATCCACTTCGCGCCCATGTCGTCCCAGAATATCCCGCGTTCGGAGATTTGATCCACCCCGCAGGTGGCTTTCCAGGAAATGAAATCCGCCAAGGCCAAAATAGAGAAATTGAAGGTGCAGGAACCGATCATATTTCCATATCCGGCGTTGAAGTTCTTCAATTTGAACAAATGGAAGGTCGAGATGACTTCCGGCAAGGAAGTGCAGATGCCAAGCAACACGGCGCCTCCCACCGACCCAGACAAAGCCGGAATGTCATCGATGATCTTTTCGGTAACCAACGAAATGCCGATGGAAACCCCAATCAAGACCAACGAAAGGCAAATGAAGATGATGATTATAGCCTTCAAAGACAATTTGGATTCTTTCATTTCTTCATCTATCGCGAATTCGTCTTTCTCTTCGGATTTCGGTTGCTTGATTATGGTAATCACGTAAACGATGAAAATGACGATGCTCAAGGCATTGATATCGCCTAGCATCGGCTGATATTCAACCGGCGCGAACAGAGCGTAAGCCGTGCAGGCATAAAAGAAGATAAGAACGCCTAGGGAAATCAGATGGAATTTGTTTATTTTGCATTTGCGGAAGCTCTTGAAGAACATAAGGCTATATACGCCGAGAATCATCAAATTGAAGATGTCCGAACCCAATATGTCCCCAATGACCAAACTCGGGTCTTTGACGATCAAGACCGAGCTTATGGCGGTGAATAATTCCGGCAGGGAAGTCACGGCCGCCAAAAGGACGCCGCCGATGAAAGCCCCGCTTATCTTGGTCTTCTTGTCCAACAAATCGACCATGTCTCCCAATTTGATGGAGACGAATACGACCAAAACCACCAAGACGATGTATAAAGGATAAATCCACCACATAACGGCCTCCCCGTTCAGATTGAAAGATTATAATCTTTAAGATTATAGTTAGCGAACGCTAATCTTTGAGAGCGAACAAAAAAGGCCGTGAGACCTTTATATCCCACGGCCTGCTTAAGAAAGATTAAGCGGCGAAGACGTAGCCGAAGCTGGCGGCGGTATTGGAGACGGTGATTATCGTGAACAATATCGCGTTGATGAGGGAACCTAACCAAATATTTCCAGTCTTCTTGTAGAGAACGCGGGAAATGATGGTGGCAAAGATCAAAACGCCAACGGTCGGGAATAGGACGATGTAGCCCAAGGCCATGTTGCTCTGCCATAAGACGCCAGTGGACTTGAAGGTGCCATATTGGATGGCGATGACCAAGACCAAGCCAAGGACGTTGAACACGCAGTTGATGGCTGTGGTAGCCCAATCTGGCAAGTTCTTGGCTCTGTAAGTCTGATTGGCGATGCCAGAGAGGATGTAGTAAACGGCGAAGAATCCCATGTAGCGGATCATGGTCGGCAACATCGTTCCGACGTCGAAGACCTTGATGACCAAAGTCCAGAGACGGAAATCGACGACCCAAGCCTTCCAGTTGATGAAGACGATGAGATATAAGCCAAACACCACCAATGCGGCCAAGAAGATGGTCTTTAAGGCATTGGAGAATGAGGAGGCCTTGGCCGCTTCAAACGGGTTGGCGTTGTCGATTTCTTCCTTGCCTTTGCTGACTCTGTATCTGTTGATGCAGTATTTGATGGTGTAGGAGAGCAAAATCACAAGGATGGTGAATATTCCGCACGCGGCCGCCCAAACGGAGACCCAGTTGGTGGTATCCTGAGGGAAGAGTTGGCTGTTAGGGAAGATCTTATCAGCCCATTCGGTGCAGAATTTTTGGATGGAGAATCCGGCAAAGATGGTGCAAACCACGGCCGGTATCCAATAGAAGAGATGGGAATACCAAGTCTTGAGCGGTTTCTTTTCTTCTTCCAATGTCTCTTTGGTGACCAAGACGTCTCTCTTGGCGATGGTGCCGTCCGCAGAAACGGTAGCGACGCGTTTTTTCTTCAAAGAAGAGAAGAACGGGATGGTTAGGAGCAAGCTTACTCCAGGGACAATCAACGACAACAAAGCGAGCATTCCGATGAAGGAGAACATTTCCTTCACGACCCAAGTCTGGGTTCCTTCGGCGATGTAGCTATTTCCGGCGGGGGTGCCAAAAGCTCCGTAGAAGAAATCTAGAAGGTGGCTCGTGCTAGTGACGGACCAGTGGTTCAACGGATGGATTTCATCGGCTTCGTAAATGGCGCGGAAAGGTTCTCCCACCGCTTCCCCATTGACCTTTTCGACGATGGTTCCGTTAACGTAACGGGCGCAATTGACGACGTTGATTTCGCTTAGTCCGGTAGTGTCCATCTTGACAAAGCTGGCGGCGGCGACGCTATGCAGATATTCTCTGGAGATGGTCGCATTGCCATCCAAGTCTTTGCTCTTGAAGAAGAATTCGTCGTCAGTGGCTTTCAATAAGCCGACGCTGACGTCGGAGGCCGCACCCATGAAGGAGCTCCAGCCTTGCATAAGGCCGGCCTTGATGATGTGGTAGCCATCGGCGATGACGGACTTTCTGTTCAAAGTGAGGGTTTGGCTGCTCATGTCGGTCAATAAAGCCATGGCAGTGGTGAAACCGCCCATGGAGTGACCGGAGATGCCAATCTTATTTTGATCGACGTAATCTAAGTTGTAGAGGTATTTGGCGGATTCATATAAGCCCTTGGTGGCCATCATGGCGGAAGCGTCGTCTTCGTTGTTGTAATTGCCATGGCCTTCGCGGTCGATGGTCAAAACGACGAAGCCCCTTCTGGCCAATTCGATGGCGTTGGGAAGCTGAAGCTCGCGGTTGTTCAAATAGCCGTGAGTCAAGACGATGCCGGGCTTTTTATTGTCTTTCGAAGCGTCTTTCGGGACGAACAAAAGGCCGGATTTGACTTCGCCGTCAATGGCGAAATCACCAGTCAAGGTCTCGGTCGCGGTGGCCGATTCCTTGTAATTGAGGCTGATGGTGCCAGTGTTTTTGGCGTCTCTCAAATCGGAGACGCTGACTTTGCACCCGTCAGTTTGCACCAAAAATTGAGCGAAGCTGGTGACAAGGATCACTACGATTCCTATCAAAAACCATAGCAGGCTCTTTTTGTGCTCTTGCCAGTACTTTTTCATAAGTTTCCTTTCTTGCAAGATTTGAAGAAAAGGGCATTTAGACAAAAGTTCCCCCTTTAATGTCTCAATCTCCCTATTTCTTTGTTTGACTGATTTTATAATGCTGAGGGTTATCTGAAAACAATTTTTTAACTGACTTAAACAATCATAAGAAAAACCACGCGTCGTTTATAACGCGTGGCTTGATTCTTGTTTATTGTTTGTCGTAATCCGGCATGGTGTAGCCTTTTTCTTTGACTTTCTTCAAGATTTTGAACAAAGGCTTGGTATGTCTGGAAAGGGACAAAACGCGCTGGAAGGTCTCCAAGGACGGTTTGTAACGGTTTTCCAATTCCTTGAGTTTGTCGTTCTTTTCGGCGACGATAGGCTCGACTTCGGCGCGCTTGGCGGCCCCGATGTTCCTGACGTCGATTTCGCACTTCTCCCTGACTTGGTTGATGGTATCGGTGTCGTTTTCTTTCTTGGCTTCTTTGATTTTGGCGTTGGCCTCTTTCTTTGCGGCCTTGATGTCCTTTTCGTATTTCTTGTTGGTGTCTTTTATTTTCTTGTCGTATTCTTTGGCGGTTTCTTTCTTTTGCTTGCCATAATCCTTGATGACGCCTTTCTTCATGTCTTTCTTGGCGGTCTCATTTCTTTCCAAAGCCGAATCGATGGTGGCATCCGCCTCATCGTTGACGACGGTGTAAATGAAAGAGATGCTCTTTTTGAGATTGACGGTATAAATGATGAAAACGACTAAGGTGACGATTAAGGCCACGCCTAAGACTATGGCGATTATCATTCCGATATCGATGTTTGCTTGAGTGTTGGTTGATGTTGCAGAGCCCATAAATTTTCCTCCTCGGAGATTATATATCTTCTTATTTGATTTAAATAACGATAATTGACTTATTTGCCACTTAAAAGAGAGCTTAGGCCCGTCATATCCAAAACTTCCGAAACGATGGGCGTCGCATTCATCAATTCGAATGTCTTGCCATTGGCTTTCATGGATTTATATCCAATCAAGAACAATCTGAGTCCGGAGGAAGAAACGTATTCCAGTTTGGCCAAGTCCAAAATAAGATCCTCCGCTTTCTCGAATTCATCCTTCAGCTTCTGCTCCAAAAGAGGCGACGTCGTAGCGTCCAGCCTCCCGATAAGAGACAATGTTACCGTCCCGTTTTCTTCTTTTCTTTCTATTTCCAT
Organism: Oscillospiraceae bacterium; assembly: GCA_963647095.1. Lineage (GTDB taxonomy): Bacteria > Bacillota_I > Bacilli_A > RFN20 > CAG-826 > UBA4951. The sequence continues at coordinate 4,611 of CAVIYC010000072.1, forward strand.
TTCTTTTTTCCTTATATCGACAAATCGTCGACCTCGTCGATCAAGTGAAAGA
>CAVIYC010000073.1:0-4640 GCA_963647095.1 Oscillospiraceae bacterium
GCAAAAATGTGAAATAAATCACAAAAAAGGATACATAAGAGCGAAATCCGTTGATAGAAAACCGACGTTATGTTTGTAAATAGCCCAATAAATATCGATATATTTTTGATTATTGAAACGAAAAAGCGAGCTTAGGCATAAGTCATCAATTTTCCCATTTAAGCTCGCGATTGTTTATATTTTTAAATTAAGTTAAATTTGAGGCTCGTTTTCTTTCTTTGTCTGAGCCTTTTCCTGTTTGGACTTTCTGACGAATAGCCACACGCAGGGAATCAAGGACAAAAGCAAGAAACCCAAGGCCACCAAGAACATGACGTTGGTGGGGGTGGCGACCATTTCTCCGTATTCGTTTACCATCGTCCCGCCGGTGGCCTTCATTATCGAAGAGCTGGCGTAAGACCCGACGATCATCGGAATCATGACGGTCAAAACGATTCTCACTCCTTGGAATAGGCCGGCGTTCCCTTCTGGCGTTTCGTCCCTAAGCATGGCGCCAAGCACCGCGGTCCCGACCAAATATCCGCCCATCATCAAGGCTCCGGCCACGCCCAAAAGCCATAAGTCTTTGGCAAAGAACATCAGCAATAACGCGACGGAAGTGACCCCAATCGAAGGCAAAAGGAGTTTTCTCTTCCCCAACTTATCCATCACCAAGCCTATTCCCACGACTATCAAGGAGGCCGCGACGATGATTAATCCCACCAAAAGATAGAATTTCATGCCGGTCAGATTCAAACCATATCCGCTGACGGTCGGATCGTTTTGGAAATAGACCATGAAATACGGCAAGAACGAATCCATCGCCATATTGAAGGCCATGAAAGCCAAGCAAGCGATATAGAAATCCGGATTTGATTTTATTACCTTTGGCCTAAATCCATAGACGACCGAGGCCATATATCCGCGTTCCTTGTTGGGAACGATGTTTTCCTTCGGGAGAATGAAGAACGAAGCGATGCCGATGACGGTGATGATTCCGCCGAAGATCCCGAAGAATATCATCCAAGGCCTAGACAAATATTCGGCGGAGGTTATGCCCAAAGCCGCGATTTCTTCTTGCTGTTCCGGGGTGGGCGCGGATCCTGCGCCGATCAACCCCTGCACCAGCAAGACCACGATGGTGGAAATCAAAGGCAAAATGGAAAGGAACGATTCGACCTTTCCCCTATTCGATTTGTCGGTGACGTCGGTCACGTGGGCGTTGAAGCAGGCGTCGTTGGCGGTGGAGCCAAAGAAAGTCATCACGCAATCCACGACCGTCATCCATATGCCAACCCACAATGCCGCGGATTGGGCCCCATAGGAAGCGGCCATGTTTTCCCTGGAAATTAGCGAAAAGGCGAATACCGAGATTCCCCAAATGGTGTAACCTCCGGCGATGAAATATTTCCTCGAGCCCAATCTGTCGGACAAAGCTCCCATAAAGAAGGTGGTTATGGCGGCGGCCACGGCCGAAGCCATGGTCATCCAAGTTATGTATTCGGAATTCCCGGTTTGGGAATACACCCACATATTGATGTAATTGTTCTCGATTGCCCAGGCAAGCTGACCGGCAAAACCGATAAGTATGATGGCGATCCATTCTCTGGCGCCCAGTCTCTTCTTTTCGTTTTCCATAAAGTAATGATAAACTAATCGGCTATGTTAGAAAGCATTTCCGATATCCAACGCATATTCTTCTGGATCTTCATGGGGCTGTTCATCGCCGCATCGTTGTTTCATTTGACCGTCGCCTTTTTGGAGAAAAACAAGCTTAGGAGGATATCGAAATCCTTCTGTTTGCTCTTTTTGGGGCTGTCCGCCGTATGCGTCAGACCCACGGCTTGGCCTATATATTTGGGAGCCTTCTTCGGGGCCTTGGGCGATTTGTTCCTCATCAAAAAAGACAAAACCCATTTGGTTTGCGGGACGACGTCGTTCCTTTTCGGGCATATCTGCTACATCGGGTATATGCTGACGATTCTATATGAATCCGGCATTATGCCTTGGTGGGGCTATTTGGTGGCTTTCGGGGCGTATCTCCTCGTTGTCGTTTTCATGATAAAACCCATGTTATATGTCGTTAACGGCAATAAGATGCTGGGCCCGGGGCTCGCGGTTTACGCCGGCGCTTTGGTGGCCTTGCTTGGTTCGTCATTGGCTTTGTGTTCCTTATCGAACCATATGTATGTTTTGACGTCTGTTGGCGCGTTGTTGTTCATCATCAGCGACATCGTTCTCATTTTCACTTTGTTCAGGCACGACATAAAAAGAAGAGACTTCTATATCATGCTCAGCTATTTGGCCGCCCAAGCCTTAATCGTTTTGACTTTGGTTTTCGTTATCTAAATATTCGCGGAATTTCTTTAAAGCCTTGCTTCTGTGGGAATATTCGTTTTTCTCTTCTTCCGACGCGGTCCCGAAATCCAGATCCCCTTCCAAACAATGGAAGATGGGATCATATCCGAACCCTTCTTTTCCGACGGGCTTGGAAAGGAGATACCCTAAGCAATCTCCTTCGAAATATTTGGGTTCGTTGCCGTCATATAGGCAAATGCAGCAATGGAATTTGGCTTCCTTGCTTTTATTTTCCAACGCCTTTTCCAAATAAGCGAACGTGGCCTCGTATCCGCCTTTTTCTTTGGCGAAACGGGCGGAATAAATGCCGGGTTCCCCGTTTAAGGCCTTGATGCACAACCCCGAATCGTCCGCGATCGAAGGAATGTGGCATAACTCAAAGAAAGCTTTCGCCTTTATCAACGAGTTCTCCCTGAAGGTCTTTCCGTTTTCCTCAGGTTCCAAGTCGATGCTTAAATCCTTGGGGGTTATCACCTCGATCCCATATGGGGAAAGAATGTTTTTGAATTCTTTTATCTTATGTTCGTTGTTGCTGGCCAAAAGGAATTTTTTCATGGTTATATTATCTTCTTTTCTACGAAAGAATGCGAAAAGGAAGATTTTTAGCGATGACGAATGAAAATATTTCTTTTGAATATATTCAAAGTTTCCGAGATATTGACCAAAAGCCCAATAACTATATTTCGGTTTTTGCTCAAAACCGTTTTGAAAAGCGAAAATGCCGTAGTAGGATGATAAATATTAATATTTATAGGGGACTGATACATGATCGCAAAAACCAAAGTGATTCCAAATGTACTTAACCTTCCGAAGGATCTGAAAACCGTCAGCGTTTTGGACCCGGAATATGTATATATCGCCACCAACAATTCCCGTTGCCCCACGGCGGAGGTATCCATTTCTGAGGGAGACGAAGTAAAGCTAGGCCAGCAAATCGGCCTAAGGCATGGGCCCTTTTTCGAGCAGCCCATCCATTCCAGCGTCTCGGGGACTTTCGTCGGATACGAAACCCATACCTACAAAAACGGCAAGCCCGTCAAATTCATAAAAATCAAAAACGATTTCAAAGAAACGTTGGCCGACTCCGTGAAAGAAAGAAGCGACGAAGAGATAAAGGCTTTGTCCAAGGACGATATGACCAAGATCATCGCCGATATGTCCAACGTCGGTTTGGGCGGATCTTCCTTCCCTACCGCCGTCAAGTTCCAAACGAAGGACAAAATCGATCATATCTTGATAAACGCCATCGAATGCGAGCCGTATCTCAACGCGGACCATAGGGCGATGCTTGAGCAATCCAAAGAGATAATCGAGGGATTGCGCTACATCATGCAGGCCTTCTCTTGCTCCGATTGCATCATCTGCATCAAGAAGAAATACGACGACTTGTATGAGGCTTATGCGAAATACCTCGAAAACGAAGACGGGATAAAGATCCAAAAGCTGGAGAATTATTACCCCCAAGGCTGGGAAGTCGCGATGATCAAAGAATGCCTCGGCATCAAGCTAAAGACCGGAGAGCTTCCGGCCAAACAGGGCATCATCAACTTCAACGTTTCGACCGTAATCGGGATTTATAAGGCCATCAAATACAACATGCCGGTCACCGAAAGAAACTTGGTGATTACGGGAGATGGGGTTAATACCCCGATGAATTTCCGAGTGAAAGTCGGAACCCCCATCGCTGATTTGATAGAAAAATATTGCGGCGGCTATTCCGATCCCGAGAAACCGAAAGTCTTCATCTTGGGAGGCCCGATGATGGGAACTTCCGAGCCAAACGACGATTGCATCGTCTCCAAAACGGTGACCAGCGTAATCGTCATGAACGAAAGAACCTACAAAGAAGAGCCTTGCGTCAGATGCGGCTCTTGCGTCTATTCCTGCCCGGCGGGCTTGGAACCGGTTCAGATAATGAACGCGGTAAAGACGATGGATAAGGAAAGGATCAAGGCGCTTAACCCCCTAAGATGCATCGAATGCGGGCTATGCACTTATTCCTGCACCTCCAAAATCAAAGTCACTGACTACGTAAGAAGGGCCAAGGTGATCGCAAAATTATGAGCAACAACGTAACGATAGCAAAAGAGACCGCTCCTCACATCAGGAGAAAGGCCACGGTGGCGAGGATGATGCTTGACGTCGTCATCGCCCTTATCCCGTGCATCATATTCTCATTCATCGCCTGGGGGCTCAAAGCCTTGATGATAATCGGCATCTCGATCGTCACCTGGGTCGGATCCGAGGCCATTTACGTGGGCATAAGGAACCAATTCCCCAAATCCACGGACAAACACACTTTC
>CAVIYC010000074.1:0-1460 GCA_963647095.1 Oscillospiraceae bacterium
ATGGTTTTGTCAGCGGCTATTCGTGGGCGTTCCGCTGTTCATCAGCAGCTGATTTGTCGATAGCCAAAATTAAAGTTGATGGAAGCGAACAGACTTTGAAAGATATTAAAGGAAATGCAAAAGACCCACTTTCATCAGGTTCCACGAAGTTTAAGATTTGTGAAATTTTGGCTGTTGGATCCAATAATTCAGTAATTGAATTTGAAACAGACGCAGAAGGCATTACAGGCGCACGAACCTTTTACATAATGGCAATAGTTAATTACACTGATTCTAATAATAATTCCGTTTACAAAGTTTCAGATGCTGTCCAAATAGTTGTCTCAAAACTTTCGTAGTTCAACCGAAACACGATTTCAGTTTGAGACCGTCATAGAAAATAAAACAAATCAGATTGTTTTATTTGTCAATTCCCTTGCATACTCCACCTGCTTATCGGTCACTTCCCCATTCGATATAAGCTTAGCTATCTCTATTATCTTTTCTTCCTTGCTTAGTTCTTTGATTTTGGAGAACGTCCTTCCATTCTCCTCTTTCTTGGAGATGAGGATGTGATGATCGGAATACGCCGCGACCTGAGGGAGATGGGTGATGGCTATGACTTGGGAATAAGAAGATATCTCATGTATCTTTCTGGCTACGGCCTCCGCGGCCTCCCCGGATATCCCCGCGTCTATCTCGTCGAAGATGACGGTGGGCACTTTGTTGGCCAAGATGTATATTTCCTTAAAGGCCAGCATGATGCGGCTCGCTTCGCCTCCGGAGACTATCTTATTGAGGGGCTTCAATCCCTCCCCTTTGTTGGTCTCTATATAGAAGTCCACGTTATCGATGCCATTCTCCGTTAATATTTCCTCGTCACAGAAAAACTGAATCGAAAACCTCGCTTTGAGCTTTAAATCGGACAATGACGATTCAAGCTTGGATTCGATATCCTTGGCTATCTTTTTGCGAATGGAAGATAACCTTATCGCGGATTCCAAGCATTCGCATTTGATCGATTCGTATTCTTTCTTGGCCTTATCGATCTTTATTTCGTATCCGTCGTCCTTTTCCAATATTTCCCCTAGTTCGTTTCTATAGGAAATAAGCTCATCCAAGCCTTTCTTGTATTTTCTCTTTAGCCTAGACAATAAAGCGTCCCGCTCATTGAGTTCGTCCAATCTGTCCGGATCGAAATCCAAAGAAGACAATTCCTTCTTCAAAGACGAGCATATGTCGCTTAGTTTGTAATAGGCATCTTCCAGTTCTTTATAAGACGAAGAATAAGACGGGGAGAGGCTGGATAGGTTCTTAATGATGGATAATAAGGAATAAAGGCTATCCAGCCCTTCCCCGTCTATTATCTTTTTAGCTTCCGAAGAATAAGAAAACACCTTGTCGAAATTTTTCAGCGTTTCCAATTCGTTTTTTATCTCTATGTCTTCGTTTTCCTTTAGGTCCGCGTCCTTTAGCTCTTT
>CAVIYC010000074.1:1490-4624 GCA_963647095.1 Oscillospiraceae bacterium
TTTCCTTTAGGTCCGCATCCTTTAGCTCTTTATATTGATAAAGGAAGAAATCCTTGTTCTCATCGAACCTTTCTTTTTCTTTCAAGAGACGTTCGTAACGTTCTTTGGCTTCTTTGTATTTGTCAAACAAAGAAAGGTATTCTTCTTTTATGGGGGATATCTTTCCTTTGTCATATCCGTCTATCAAAGAAAGATAGCTCTCTTGATCCAATATCTTGAAGCAATCGAATTGGTCGTGGATGTTGGCCAATTTAGAAGATATCTCCTGAAGGGCGCTCAAAGGGAGGGTGACGTCATTGATTTTGACGACACTTTTGGTCTTGGATATGACCCTTTCGATATTTAGTTCCGAGGAGGGGGTTATCTCATATTTTTCAAAGAAGGAGGAGAAATCTTTGAGAGCGACGCTAAAAGAACCTTTGACTATGGCTTTATCTTCGTTTTGCCTAATCATCTCCGTTTGGGCCCTTTCGCCCAATAAGAGAGACAAGGAATCGATGATTAAGGATTTTCCCGCCCCGGTCTCGCCGGTCAAAACGGTGAATCCCTTTTTGAAGGAAATGGAGTTGTCCGCGATGATCGCGAAGTTCTTGATGGATAAGGTATTTAGCATAGCAATAGGATAAACCACCTTTCTCACTTTAAAAAGCAAGTGGCTCACTTACTTATAAAAGAGAAAGGGCGGTTTTTTCATTTCGCTTCAACAAATATGGCGTTTATAGGCAAAAACCCACGATCTCAAGTTAAAGGACTTGGCGTTAGATGATTTTGGAAATATCGAACAAACAAGGCGTGCCGTTTTTGAAACCGTGAAGAACCGCGATGAAAAAGCGTTCGACAATGACACGGCTGCATCAATGAGGCTGGCGCATTTCGCCAATATATGCCCGAATGACTTCTGAATATTAAAAATAACGCATTGAACGGCGTTCCAAATGGTGAAGAAGATGGTGATGTAAATGGTGCTAAATGCGATAAAGACGAACACTTGATAACAACTAGGAAAAATAATGATTTTGACGCATAAGGAAACGTATCGAATGGTGCAGATGATGGTGCAGTAAACTCCATTGAAGAGAAAATATTAGCAGTCGTTAAAATAAACTAGGTTGCCAAAAAACATTTGAAGTCAATGACAGTGTTATCGATGTGATGATTTATTTGACAAAGAGGCTATTTGAAAAGCCTTTCTAGCCAAAACAAAATAAACAAACCTCATCGATGGTCTATAATTCTTCCTATGGAATTGATTAAGCTTAAGCCAAGCGTGATAACCACCCTTTGGGGAGGGAAGAAGCTCTTTTCTTATGGCAAGGAAAGCGCGGAAGAAAAGATATCCGAGACTTGGGAACTGTCGTTTTACAAAGAACACCCTTCTTATTTGGAAGACGGGCGCCCATTGATGGAGGTGGCCACTAATAAAGACTTAGGAGAGAATTTATCGAAATTCCCGATATTCCCGGTCTTGGTCAAATTCATCGATTCCGAACAAGACCTTTCCGTCCAGGTCCACCCAAATGATGAATTCGCCCTAAAAGAAGAACACGAGTTAGGGAAAACCGAGATGTGGCATATATTGGACGCCAACGAGGGCTCGGGCATATATCTCGGCTTTAAGAGAGACACAAACAAGGATGAAGTGGAAAGCAAAGCCAAAGACGGCACGATTCTTTCTATATTGAATTTCATCCCCGTAAAGAAAGGGGAATCCTATTTCATCCCAAGTGGGACGGTGCACGCCATTGGGAAAGGCGTGACTTTAATAGAAATACAGCAAAATTCAAATATCACTTATCGTTTATACGACTACAAACGCAAAGACAAAAACGGCAAGGCAAGGGAATTGCATTTAGATAAGGCCTTAAAGGTGATCGATTATAAGGCTTATTCCCCAATGAGCTTCAAAGAACCGACGATCGGGGAATGCAAATATTTCAAAGCCAGTTTGCTGAATATAAATAACAACGAGATATCCGCGACCGAGAAGTCATTCAAGTCCATCCACATAATCGAAGGGAATGGCGTTATCGGTTCGTATCAATATTCAAAAGGCGACAGTTTCTTTTTGCCATCTTCTAACTCGGTGGAGATCAAAGGGAACGGCCAGGCCGTCGTAGTGGAAATCCCTTAAATGTAAAAACCGTCTCTTGCCTTCTATATATCTAGTAGGAGGGAAGAACATGAACAATTCCTTGATAAACATTCTCGAAGACGAAACGAGCACATCCAGCATATTTTCTTCTTCGAATCTTTTTTCGATCGCCTTGACGGTCGGAATCGTAATCGTAACGGCGATAGCCATCTACCTTTTGGTCGTCAATCAAAAGCTGACGAAGAAACTCAAAGAAGCCGAAGAAGACAAAGAATGAGCGTTGGCCTTCGGTTCTTTTTTAGGTAAAGGTCAACCAATCTTAGGACAATAAATTCATCGTTGCTCAAAAAAGCATCGAATATAGCGGATGTATTTTATGTACCAATGATTATTATACCCGTGTCTATATAGCGAGGAATCGCGTTCCTGAACCCGTGTTTTCATTTTTTCTCAACACCTTTGGAAAGAAAATTTCATTTTTTCTCAACACCATGAAGGCACATTTTTCAGATTTTTCGGAAAAATAATGGGTCGCTATTCAAGTGGCAACCTAAAAGCAGACAAATGAAAATCAATACGAAAATCGTCATTTCATACATTGGTACAATGCGGTATCTGCGAGAAAACGTTTGTGATTGAAGGCTTTACTTCCATCGAATAAATAAGGAGTTTTAAGGTGTATCACCACTACGCGAATAGGCTTAAGGCCTCCATTATGACTACAATGGGCAGTTACGCATTCCCTTTATATCGATGTCTTTGATTGTCGATACGCATACCGTCGGCGATAAATAAACAAACATCATAAACTAATGTGTGTTTTTTACCGACAGATTGGATTGTTATTTCAAACAATCGGAATTCCCATCTATAAGAAGAAAAAATATCGGAAGGAAAATATTTGAAAATATCCTTCTCAAATATTAATATGTGATCATGGTTTATACATGGGAACAAATAGTTAAAATTGAAGGAAACATAAATAGAGCTTATAGAAGTGTTAAAGAGAGAAAATACAAGAAGGTCTCTCACGGAGTCTATG
>CAVIYC010000075.1:0-4611 GCA_963647095.1 Oscillospiraceae bacterium
AACCTGTGACCCCCGCCTTGTAAGGGCGATGCTCTCCCGCTGAGCTAAGCATCCGGGCCGCACACCCTTAAAACGTGCTTAAAGAATATAGCACCATGAAATGAGCTAGTCAACGAAGAAAAAGAAGGGGAAAGCCCCCTTCTCATCCTTTTTGACTCATTCCGGCTTTCCAAGCAGCGAGAACATGTTTTTCTTATAGATTTCCACGCCTGGCTGAGAGAAGGGATTGACGTTATTAAGATATGCCGACATCGCGCAGGATTTCATGAAGAAATAGAAGAGATATCCGAGATAATAGGCGTTCATTTCGTTTATCTCAATGACGATATTGTTGTTATGCCCGTCTTCCTTATGGGCCTTTTCGACTCCTTCGAAAGCTTTGAGGTTTATTTCGTTCAATTCCTTGCCGGCGACGTAATTCAACCCGTCCAAATTCTCGTCTTGATAAGGGATGGAGACGCGGCGGCGTTTCTTCTTGGAAATTATCGTGGTTTCAAAGAAAATCTTGGATCCTTCTTGGACGAATTGACCCAAGGAATGAAGGTCGGTGGTAAAGGTCAAAGAAGCGGGCAGCAATCCCTTTCCTTCTTTTCCCTCCGATTCGCCATAAAGCTGTTTCCACCACTCGCCGACTTGAACCAGATAAGGGCTATAAGTGATCAAAAACTCGACGGATTTCCCTTCTTTTTCGTATAAGGCGTTGCGGATGACCGCGTATCTATAAGCCAAGTTCTTTTCCAAAGATGGATCTTTGAAATCCTTGGAGGCGGTTTTCGCCCCCAACATAAAGGCTTTGATGTCTATTCCCGCCACGGCCATCGGGAACAATCCGACCGGGGTGAAAACCGAATACCTTCCTCCGATATCGGCAGGCAAGGTATAGCTCTTATATCCTTCTTTATCCGCCATCTTTCTTAAGGCGCCGTTCTCCTTGTCGGTGGTGACGAAGATGGATTTTTTGGCCCCTTCCTTGCCGGCTTTGTTTTCCAATAAGCCCTTGAATAGCCTAAAGGAAACGGCCGGTTCCAAGGTGGTTCCGCTTTTGGAAATCACGTTGATGGCGAACTTCTTGTTTTTGAGGTGTTCGATAACGTCGGAAATATAATCGGAATCCAAAGTCTGGCCGACGAAGATTATCTCCGGCTTCTTGTTGTTGACATTGCCCTTCAAGGCCTCGATGGCGGCTCTTGCGCCAAGGTAGGATCCCCCAATGCCGCAAACGACCAAGGCGTCATAGTTTTCCCTTACGTATTTGGCGTCTTTAAGAATCTCCTCGAATTCGTCTTTGTCATAATTCGTCGGATAGTCATTCCAACCCAAGAACGCGTTTCCCTCCCCGGTTTTGTTTTCTATCTTCTCGCTTATTTCGTTGACTCTTTCCTGATAGGAAGAAAAATCGATTTCATGGATGAGGCCATCGGTTTTCAAAGAGATGGGGGATGGCCTATATTCGTTTATCTGTTTGTCAATCCAATTGGGCAGGCTTTCGTTTAAAGCGGAAAAAGAAACCTTGAGGTTCTCATCTTCCCTTCTTGGGAGATTCTTATGCCTGTCTTCCTCGCTCAATTGCTTGACGGAGACCCTCATCGAGCCATTTTCTTCGTTGATGGCAATGACTTTGACCTTGTAGATGTTTCCGACTTGGACCAAAGCCGTGAAGTTCCTGACGTAAGAATTGCTGAGCTCGCTTATATGAAGCAAACCAGTCCTTCCGGAATCGAATAGCAATATCGCATATCTGGGATATAGCCTTACGACCGTCCCAACCAATATGTCTCCAACTTTTTCGTTCATATCAATCTCCTTATCTGGTGGTGATTTTGATGTTGTTTTCGGACCCTTCTTCGATAAGCGGGGAAATGCCCATTACGTCCATTACCAAAGACCCGTCGTCCGTATATTCTTTTTCGGCTTTTTCGATAGCTTCCAAAATCAAAGAATAACGGAAGGCTTGGGGGGTTTGGACGACATAGACCTCGTCGCGGTTCAAATAGCGGTCCGCCTTATCGGAATCAGACGACATCAAAATCGAATCGATCGAGCGATAAGCCGTCACGGCGCTTCCGTTTTCTCCCGCTTTGGAAATGACCCCAGCAACCATTTTCTCGGTGATGTTTGGCCTATTGCCGTCCGAGATAACGATTATCGAGGAAGGGGATGTTTTACCTTTGAGATAAAGCAAACCGTTCTTTACGGATTCTTGCCTCGTATTCCCTCCGCTTATCACCTCGGAATCGTTTAAATCGGCCTCTTTTAGCAATTGTTTGGCCAAAGGAACATAATCGGGGTGACAAACGTAAATAATCCGTCTTAAAGCCTTTTCCAAGGTTTTGGCGGAATGAATGAAAAGAGGCAAGCCATCATAAGTTTGGAATTGTTTCGGTGGGACCGCGCCATATCTGGTGCCAAGGCCTCCAATCAATAAAAGAGCCACAGCGTCATTCGCCATGACTCTATTTTAACATATTCTTCGAATATTAGTTGGTGGACTCTTTCTTGATCAGCTGTTCGTTGATTGAAACCGCTTCGATGACCAATTTAATGATTTTGTCCAAGTCTTTGTCCTCGCGATAATCGGCTCGGCAAGCGAAGTTGACGCGGCCATCTTCGACCAATTTGTTCATCACGTCCTCTTTGCCTTTTTCGTAAACGGCGATGGAACGGCCTCCGTTGGATTTGACTACCAACATAGCCGGGACATCTGTCATTCCATCTCCGATATAGACGATATTCTGATAAGGGACGCGGTGCTTCTCCACGTGGCTGTTGACGCCTTTGTCGTCGTTGGCGTCATACACGCCTTTCGAGATGCGGAAGAAGTATTGGGTTTTCTGGGTGAAGTTGATGACTTGCTTCGGCCAAATGGCTTCTTTGGTTTTCTCGTCGAAGAGATATTCGCAAGCGTACATCTTCCTGAAATATTTGGCGATCGAGCAGCCGTCCACTATTTCCTTGTTTCCGGAAGAAATGAGGTAATGCTCGATCTTCAATCCGTGTTCATCGCCGTATTTGTTGATGCGTTCGAACCATTCTTCGACGCCGGGATAATATTGGATGTTGGCGCCCATTTCCCTGAGCCAGGCCGCGGTCATTTTGATGTTTCTTTCCCTGGCTTCCGCAATCATCGTATATAAATACGAAAGTGTGCGTTCGCAATGGGTTTTGGCGCTGAATTCGCAGGTTTTGCCCCAAAATTCCGCCGGTGTCATCCCCAATGCCGGGATGAAGCCGAAATTCTGCATGTCCGATTTGGCCAAGGTGGAATCGAAATCATACAATATCGCTAAAATTGGTTTACTCATGTGGCTAGTATAGCAAATAACTAGTTATTTGACAACTTTTGGCCAAATAATGGCGTTTTGTTGATGGTTGACGATATTGAAACTAGAAGAATTTACGTTCTCAGAAATATAGTTCGTAATCAACCAAACCATCATAGAAATCCTTTTCGTGGGAAATCAAAATTACCGCGCCGGGGAATTTCGATATGGCTTCGAATAATGCGTTCTTGGCAGCCTGATCCAAGTGGTTCGTCGGCTCGTCCAAGATAAGGAAGTTGGTGGCTTTCTTGCACATGGCCGCGAACCTGGCTTTGACGATTTCTCCCCCCGAAAGATTGGAGAATTTCCTCAAGGCCAATTCCTTCCTTACTCCGACACTTCCCAAAGCCGTCCTTATTTCGGTGTTGGTCATCTCGGGATATTCCCTTTGCAAGAATGAGAACGGAGTCAGTTCGTAATCGATCTTTTCGTCTTGGTTGAAATAGTTTATTTCCGTGCCGGGAAGGAACTTGTACCCCCCTCCCAAAGAAGGCAATAAACCGAGTATGGTTTTGACAAAAGTGGACTTTCCTACGCCGTTTTGACCCAAAATGGCTATTTTCTCCCCTTTCTTCAAAATGAAGGAAATGGGGTTTAGCAAAGGCTCGTCATAACCGATTTCGAGTTCCTCGACCCTTAGGGGAATCTCCCCGACGTCGTGGGTGAAAGGAAACGCAAAGTGAACGTTGTTGGTCTCGTTGCTGGGGGGATCCATTCTTTTAAGGTGGGCCAATCTCGCCCTATGGGATTTGGCTTGTCCGGCCGAGGTGGCCCTAACGATGTGCTTGGCGATGAAAGTCTCTTCTTTCTTTATATAACGTTGCTGGGCGTTGTAGTTCTTTTCGTATTGTTCCAAGTCCAAGGCGTACTGCTTTTCGAAATGTTCGTAAGTCCCGGAATACCTGGATATCGTTTGATTGGAGAGAATAAACACCACGTTGGCGATCTTTTTGCAGAATTCCCTATCGTGGGAAACCACCAAAAAGGCTTTGGGATAGTCTTTTAGGTAGGAAGCCAGCCAAGCCACTTGCTTTTGATCCAAGAAGTTGGTGGGCTCGTCCATTATCAAAAAGGAATGCTCTTCCAATAGCATTTTGCATAGATAGGCTTTTTCCCTTTGCCCGGAAGATAACTCGGAAAGCTTCTTCCCCATTTGCTCTTTGCCGAGTCCCAAACCATCCGAAAGCCTTCCGACCTTTTCTTGGAGGGCATAGAACTTCCTTTCGTCCAAATACGATTGGAGCTTTTCGGCTTTGGAGAGATGCTTCTCGTAGTTATCCACGTCCATGGC
>CAVIYC010000076.1:0-4608 GCA_963647095.1 Oscillospiraceae bacterium
GAATAAGATATACGCATGTTAAAAGCTATATTTTTTGATTTGGATGGCACGTTATTGGACACCATCGACGACATCAGAGAGGCCTTAAACGCCGCTCTTAAGGCTTCTGGGCTCGATTTGAGCTATGAACGGAAAGATGTTCTAAACTTCATCGGAAAAGGCACAGACTACCTAATACACGCTTCCTTGGGTGAATTAGACAATGAAGAGAACTTCAAAATCTTGAAAAAGAACTACTTGCCGCTTTATGAGGAATGCCAGAAGCACAAAACCCACGCCTTTGAGGGTTGCAAGGAATCTTTGGAATACCTTCAAACCAAATACAAACTTTTCGTATGCACCAACAAGCCCGACTTTTTGGCCAAACAAGTGATCGCCAAAGTCTTGCCTACCATCGATTTCGTGTCGGTGGATGGGCAAAAAGACGGGGTGGCCCCGAAGCCAAATCCCGCCATTCTTTTAAACGACATGAAAGAATATGACCTCAAACCGGAGGAATGCCTGATGATCGGAGATTCTTATCCGGACGCGATGACTGGCAAAAACGCCAATATGAACGTCGGTCTCTGCCTTTATGGCTATGGCAAATATGATGAAGAGCTTCTTTCGTTGGCCTATTGCACCTTCTCTAGCCCTTCGGATTGGATGAAATTGTGATATGCGCTTATTTGTTTCTGACATTGACGGGACTTTGATCCCAAGAGGAACGTTCGAGCTTTCTCAAGTCGACATCGACTCCATAAATAAGATTTTGAAAAACGGGGACGCTTTCGTCATCGCTTCCGGAAGGCCTTATTGTTCAATCAAAGGCATCATGGATAACTTCATAAATGAGGGACATAGATATCTGATTGGGGCAAATGGGGCGGCTTCCTATCAATTGGACGGGACTCCGATAAACGAAAACACCCTTTCTCTGGACGATTTGTATTACTTCCTAAACAAATTCAAAGGCACGGAAGTGATCGTTTATGGCTACGACACCAAATCAGGCTTGATCGTATTCGAAGAAAGCATGTGCACGGAAATCGAAATGAAGCTCTGCTCCATAAAAAGAGAAGACATCCATTTCCTTCCGAAGGACAAGAAGCCAGAAGGCTTGGAGATCCCTCTTTTGAAAGTGATATTGGGAGCGCCGGAAGAAATTTCCGCCAAACTTTCTTTTAGCGAAAAAGAGAAGGCTTCCTACACGATAAACAGGTCTGACCGTTGCTATCTCGAAGTTCTTAAAAAAGGCTCGGACAAAGGCTACCAAGTCGAAAAATTGAGAAAGTATCTCAACGTGAAGATAGAAGACGTCTATTGTTTTGGGGACGCCGAAAACGACTTGACGATGATAAGGGACAATCACGGCGTGGCGATGGGAAACGCCACGGATGACGTAAAAGAGGTGGCCGAATACGTAACCACCTCAGTCGACGAACATGGCGTTGCCAACGCCTTGAAACATTTCGGGTTTATCGATCAATAACGATCCGCCGAACCCAAAATGTCTATCTTATGGGCGTATAGCTCTTTGAGACATTCCCTATTCTTCAATTGGAAGACGCGAGAATCTATCGCGTCTTTTCTTTCGTCCAATATGCGTCTCGTGTTGGCCAAGGCGCAAATCCAGCCATCGGTGGCGATATTGACTTTGCAAATCGGGCCTTTGGCCGCTTTTTCTATTTCGCAATCGGGGATGCCGATGGTTTTGGAGATGTTTCCGCCATGGTCGTTTATCATATCGACGTATTTTGGATCGATATTCGAAGAACCATGGAGGACCAAGGGGAAATTGGGCGCGCCGGCAGCAATCTTATCCAATATGTCATAAGCAAGCGGGGGGAGATTGCCGTTTTCGTCAGGAATCATCTTCACCAATCCGTGAGAAGTCCCAACCGAAACGGCCAAAGAGTCGCATCCCGAGCGTTTTATGAATTCTAGGGCTTTGTCTGGGTCGGTGTATTTCGAAGTTTGGACAGAGCTTTCGCCATCTTCTTCTATGCCGGTCAAGGTACCTAGTTCCGCTTCGACGGTCACGCCTCTTAAGTGGGCGTATTCGACCACTTTCTTGGTTAAGGCTATATTCTCCTCAAACGGCAACATGGAGCCGTCGATCATCACGGAGGAGAATCCGCTCTCGATGGCCTCGATACAAGCTTCATAGCTCTTTCCGTGGTCCAAATGGAGGGCTATAGGCAAATTTAAACCGGCGTGATGGATTCTATCCAACGCCCCTTTAACCATGTTAGCTAGCATTTCCGGCTCCAATTGATGTTCGAGATTAGAAGAAGCCAAAACGATGAGAGGCGATCTCTTTTCGATTATTATGTCGGTTATGGCGTTCATCTGTTCCAAGGATATCGGATAGAAAGCCGGGACGGCGTAGCCTTCCTTATAGGCTTTTATGAGCATTTCTTTGGTGTTGGCAAATCCGAATTGATGGTAATCGTACATAATCCCTCCTAAAAGAAAGGCCAGGATGACCTGGCCCTTATCTTGTTTTCTTATTTCGATTCGACGGCGTGGCCGGCGGAGCCATAGATGTTGGTCATCTTGTTTTCGATGAGTTTCTGGACATCGTTCCTGGCCGGAGTGGTGTACTTGCGAATCTCATATTCCTTCGGCTGCTCGATGAAGAATTCTCTGATCGAACCGGTGAAGACGACGCGGAGGTCGGTGCCGGTGTTGATCTTGCAAACGCCGCGTCTGGCCGCTTCGCGAAGCATGTCATCGGGGATGCCGATGGCGGCAGGCATTTGTCCGCCGAACTTATTCAAGCGGGCGATGGCGTCCTGAGGAACGGAAGAAGCGCCGTGCAAAACGAGAGGGAATCCCGGGAGCTTGGCGGTGATTTCGTCCAAGATGTCCAAACGGAGTTTCGGATTGGTTCCAGGCTTGAACTTGTAAGCGCCGTGGGCGGTGCCGATGGCGATGGCCAAGCTATCGATGCCGGTGCGTTTCACGAAATCGACGGCCTGATCGGGGTGGGTGAAGACGCCATATTTGTCTCCGGTGACTTCGCCGTCTTCAATGCCGGCGATGGCGCCCAATTCAGATTCGACGACCACGCCTCTGGCATGGGCGTATTCGACGACTTCCTTGGTGGCTTTGATATTGTCTTCATAAGGCAAAGCGGAAGCGTCGATCATGACGGAGGTGAATCCGTTGTCGCAGCAATATTTGCAGATTTCGACGGATTTGCCATGGTCTAAGTGCAAGGCGATTTCGACTCCGGTGTCTTTGACCGCGCTATCGACGATGGCGCGAAGATAGGTGATGCCGAAATATTTGATGACGTTTTCGGTGATGGCGATGATGATAGGCGATTTGGTGGCGACGGCAGCCGCTACTACGGCTTGGAAGGTCTCCAGGTTATCGACGTTATAAGCGCCTACGGCGTATCCGCCTTCGTAGGCTCTTTTGAACATTTCTTTGGTTGTTACTAATGCCATTTTCTTTCTCCTTTATTTGATACGGGTTTATTCTCTACCCGTTAAGAGCGTAATTAAATCACAAGCGCTTTTTAAAGCGCTTTCTAAACTTTATTTATTGGTCTTTTTGCCTTCTTTGTTTGGGGGTGGGTTCCCGAGCAAAGTGTTTTCGCCTTTTAAGGCGAGGCGCTTGATTCTATAGTCCGCGAGGTATGTTTTGGCCGCCAGATCGTGGATGCCGGAATTGCTATGGGAGATACCGATGAACATAATCTCGGCCATCGGGAACAACATGGCGAGGTATCCTACCGCCGAAGGCATGAAGAAATACCAAATGGTGGGAATGATTATGTTTATAATCGCCAATAGCAGATATCTTAGGAATATTTGGGTTTTGGTGGCGAACTTCAAACCGTATTTGTCGACGACTGCGATCTTGAATACCAATTTGAACGGCGTGGCGCCTCTTTTCAAGACCAACGGGAGCAAGATGTAATAAACGCCCGCACCCAAGACTTCGGCTATGAGGATGACGAAATATTCGGTGAGATTCGCGTGTTTGCTATGCTGGACGTATTCGGGCGTGGTGACAAACAAAGACACGGCGTCTTCGTATTGCAGCGCAAGCCAGCCGATTACCGCAGCTTCGGAAGCGATATTCTCGCCGGAAGTCGCGTCTTTCGCCCTTTCATAATGCGAATTCATCCAACTTTCGATTTCTTCCATGCTAGAGCCTTTCGGAAGCGAATAGCTTTCGTCCGGCAAAAGGTTGGTCCAATATTTGACAGATTCTTTTTTGGCGAAATAATCGGACAAAGCACCCTTTAGCAAAGGATAATCGAAGTTTGAATAATAATAGATTATGCGGTTTTCGTAATTTTGTTCCGGGGTTTTTCCACTATCGTAGTAGCCATCTTCCGTGACTTCGTAATAACCGCCGTAATTTTCCACAAACAAAGACGATTCGGCGCAGGCATTATGAACGAAGTCGACGTCGTCTTGGTGCCCCATCGGATCCAAGATGGTGTAACGGCAGGCAAAGAAAAAGCCGATGATCAGAACTGCTGCCACGATAAAATCAAGCAAAGCCGCCGCGTACCTGGTAATCAAACTCGGCTTCTTCGCCGCATAAGGCTCGGAATTGAGTTTGGCTTCCTCTTCTTCTTTCTTTTTTTGCTCTATCAAATCGTCT
>CAVIYC010000077.1:0-1142 GCA_963647095.1 Oscillospiraceae bacterium
TCCTGCTATGACTTGGTTATTCTGCTGCGAGATTTTGATTATTGCAGCCGCGATATTTACTTTGATTTCTTATTTCAAAGCTCGAGACTATGGGAAAGAGAAGCCTCTGGTTGTGTCTGCCATTTTATTGGCTCGGTTGAATTTTATGGCCTTCGTCACTTCTTGCTGCACGCCCGATATACTGGGAGTCAATCCGAAAAATGACGTGAAATTGGGTTGGGGCCTCATCCTATACGGCATATTCCAACTCATATCCTTTGTTGGAACGGTGCCTTATTTGGCTAGTTATTTCAAATATGTGTCCAGGAAAATATCAAAAATTTTAAAAACGTCCAACGATTGCAAAAACGACAAAGCCAACGCCATGACCAAAAGCGAAAAGATCGATCTGCTCATGAAATACAAAAGCTTGTTGGATTCAGGCGTCATAACCGATGAAGAATTCGAAAACAAGAAAGCCGAACTTCTTAAGTGATATCTCTTATTGGCTTGAACTCTCCGAATCAAATCGGAGAGTTTTTTATAGCTCGTTGTATTTCTTCGATGTTCCCTTGGCTTTGCTTACAGGATATTTTTCTTCGTTTCTTTTGATTTTGCTCAAACAGATCTCATCCACGTCCAAACCATAATGGTCGGCCATGAGATAGCAATAATTCAAAACGTCGGCCAATTCTTCTTTGACCTTTTCCATGTCGGCCTCGTCTTTCCATTGGAAGGCTTCCAATAGTTCCGCGGCCTCGATGGATATGGATTCCGCCAAGTTCTTGCCGGTATGGAATTGCTTCCAATCCCTATCGTCGCGGAACTTGGTCAAAGCGCGGATGACTTCTTTATTCTTGTTCATAAGAATGATTATCCGATTTAAATCGTTCTTTTTCCATAATTTGAAAGTGGGCAAAGAGATTTCCTTTGAGCGAATGTGTGCTAGACTTTCCCTATGGTCAAATTATCGATAAACGTCGTCTGCGCGATCTTCCATGACGGAAGTAAGGTATTCGCCTCCCAAAGGGCTTACGGCCCCATGAAGGGATTATATGAATTCCCGGGCGGGAAACCCGAGAAAGGCGAATCGTTGAAAGACGCTTTGAAGAGAGAAATCAAAGAAGAGCTCTCCGCGGACATACATAACGTCGTCATAAGGG
>CAVIYC010000077.1:1152-4597 GCA_963647095.1 Oscillospiraceae bacterium
GGGCGGAGGGTTCTATGATTACGAAGAACTCAAGAAATTAGATTGGTGCCCGGCGGACAAAACATTGATAAAGGAAAGCCTCATGAACAAAAAATACAATTTCTACAACGCGGAAAACGCGGATATGAAGCCGATAAATGGTGACTATCAGTTAATCGACGATGTTTATCATCTCTATGATTTGCTATCTGAATGCTGGGGACCGGAATCCTGCTCGAAGAGATTGGCCCCAAAATGGAACAAGGACAACAAGACTTTGGCCCAATGCAGCCCCACGGCCTATGTCGTCCAAGACATCTTCGGCGGGGAAGTGTTCGGCACGCCGTTAGAAAATGGCCTGACCCATTCGTTCAATAAGATAAACGGAGTCATCATCGATTTGACTTCCGAGCAGTTCCATAACGAGCCGGTGGATTATACGATCCAAATCCCCCTTCCCAGAGATGAGGTGTTTGAAAGGGAACCGGAAAAGAAACAAAGATATATCGCCTTGAAAGGCAAATTGGATAAGTTGATTGGCTAAAATGAAACCGGCGTCGCATGGCGTCGGTTTTTAGTTTTAGCCATAGATGCGAGTGGGCCAAATAAGCAAGAGCCATCGATGTTTGAAGTTCAATTGCTTGTCATTTTGAACGCTCCATCAACTCGCAATATAACCTAATTGCAAGTATCCCCGGGAGGCGGAAGACACGGCTCAGTGCCATATGTGAAAATAAGCACTTCCAATTATGGTAAGATAAAAATAATTGATTCGGACTTGAACGACTACAAAACGGACGGCAACGAGACGGCCAGACTGTTATTTAGGAGAAAATAAATATGAATATATTAAAAAGCAACTTGAAACCCTTAAAAGGCGTTGGTGATCTCGAACTTCTCATGAACTACGATTTCGTGAAGAAATATCTGGACGAAAACGGAATCATTTACAAAGAAGAATATTGGCCAAACAAAGGATATACGCCAGACGTCCCTTGGAAGGTCATCAACGTAGCGGATTCTATCTGGATGTTTTTCGCCTACGACAAACTTTGGAAATTCTATTTAGAAGGAAATTTCGAAGGAAAGCTTCCGAACGGAATTCACGTCGGCATGGACATCAACGAAGCGATCAAAATAGACAAAACCGCGGAATTCGACGATTGTGACGAGGAATATATTTCCTCCGAAGGATATCGATTCGTGGATAGTTTGGCCACCGGCAAGGTAATTGGCATAACCATCGCCATCCCGGAAGTCATTTTCGAGAAGGACGACGAGAAATTCTACAGTTACGAGTGGGCTAAATAAGTAAGCGCTCATCGATGTTTAAAGCTTAATTGCTTGTTATTTTGAACGCTTCATCAACTCGCAATATAACTTAATTGCAGGCATCCCCGGGAGGCGCAAGTCTGACTATGGTAGAATAAAAGTCATAGATTCAGGCCCTGAGAACTACAAAACAGACGGCAAAGAGAAGTCACATTTATTATTTAGGAGAAAAAAGATATGAACATATTGAAAAGCGACTTAAAGCCCTTAAGGGGTGTAGGTGACTTAGAGCTTCTCACGAATTACGATGATGCAAAAAAGTACTTGGAAAACAACGGCATCGCTTATAGTGAGGAATATCGGTCGCATAAAGGATACACTTCGGAAATCCCTTGGAAGATCATCCATATTTCAAACTGCATTTCCATTTTCTTTGCTCATGACAAACTTTGGAAATTCTATTTGGAGCAAGGCTTTCAAGGAAAGCTTCCAAACGGAATCCACATCGGCATGGACATCAACGAAGCCATTAAAATAGACAAAACCGCGGAATTCGACGATTGGAACGAGGTATACGTTTCCAAAGAAGGATACAATTTCGGGGATAGTCTAATTACCGGGAAGGTAGCATCGATAACCATCGCCATTCCTGAAGCACTCGAAGAAGACAGCGAAAACTTTTATAGCTACGAATGGGCCAAATAAGATTCGCTGTCGATCAACTAACAAAAAGCCGGGCGTGCGATGCGCTCGGCTTTGTTCGTTTCAATGCCTATTTATCGTTTGGAGTAGGCGTGACGGCGGCTTCCTTCTTTTTCTTTGGCTCCACTTGGATTTCCCCGGCCTTGGTCAAGGCCACTTTGGTGATGACCGGGCCGATGAGTTCATAGACCAAGGTGGAGGTTAGGACCACGGCCAATATCATGGCCCCGGCCTGCTGGACTTCGATTATGGAAGAGGCGCCGAATACCCTGGATGCGGTGGTGGACAACCCTATTGCCACGCCGGCTTGGGGGATCAAAGTGAATCCCAAATATTTCCTTACCTGCGGCTCGGCCTTGGTGATGGAAGCCCCGGCAAAGGCCCCGAGCCATTTGCCGATAGCCCTGAATACGGCATAAAACAAGGCGGCGATAACGATATACAAAGCCAACTTGTCGGCGAATATGGTCAGATCCAGCTCCGCCCCGCTGAGGACGAAGAACAACATGAACACGGGAGGGGTGAATTGATCGATCCTATCAAATGTCGACAAAGCGTCTTTTCTGGCGTTTATGAATACCGCGCCCACCATCATGCACATCAATAAGGAAGACAATTCGATGCCTTCCCCAAATAGGTTTATGCGCCCAAAGAGCTTATATAGCCCAAGGCATAGCAATATTGAGCAAATGGAAATGATCATCCTATTGGCCCTGGACTTGAAGAAGACGCAGGAAAAGGAAACGGCGAAGCCGATGATAGTCCCGATTCCCAAGGAGAAGATTATCTCCAATAAGGGCTTGACTAACGAGGTGAGGACGTTGAAAGACGAAGCCCCAACCACGGTTTTGGCCACCGAGAACAATATGGCGAACAATATCAAAGCCGCGGCGTCATCCAAGGCCACGACCGGAAGCAAAGTGTTTACCAAAGGCCCTTTGGCTTTGTATTGCTTGACCACCATCAAAGTGGCGGCCGGAGCGGTAGCCGCGGCGATGGCCCCCAAAGTTATGACCAGTTCCCAACCGATGTAGTTAGGCCAGATGAAATGGGCGATGGTTAACCCTAATAAGACCAACAAAGAGCCGCCCAAGGCTTCGAATATGGTTATCACTATCACTCGTTTGCCAACCATCTTCAAAGCCGATAATTTGAAGGAGGTTCCGATGGAAAAAGCGATGAAGCCCAAGGCGATGTCGCTTATCCAAGAGAGGGAATCGACGAAGGAAAGGATTTCGTTGTTATTGGGGTCATTGGTGAAATTCCCGCCGTTGAAGGCCAAGCCCAATACGTATGGCCCGACCAAAATGCCGGTTATCAGGTACCCCGTGACATTGGGGAGCTTTATCTTCTTCATCAAACGCGAAGAAAGAAGGGCGATGGCCATGGCGATCGCCAAATAAAGGAATTTGTTCATAACTTAAATAGAGCCTTCGAAATCGGGGACCGGACGGGAATACATCCCGCCTTTCATGTCCTTGAAATGGTTCGT
>CAVIYC010000078.1:0-4577 GCA_963647095.1 Oscillospiraceae bacterium
GTCAAAGAATAGCGCTCAGCCCCTTCTTCAATCAGGAAACCTTCGCGCACGAAGCGAGAGACCCTTTCCTCCAAAGAAAGGGACTTTGACAAGGCGAGAGCGTTTTCATAAGAAGGGAAATCCAAGATTTCCGATAGCCTTGCCTTGCTAATAGATGCTTCCGCTAGGCGCATCTCTGGCGCGGTGCCTTCTAGTTTCCGCCAAAGCTCTTTCTCCAAAGCGGGATATTCCTTAAGGTTCTTGGTATAGCTTTCAATCCTGCAATATGCCTGTTTTTTGAACGTCGTAGCGAAATAGGAGGCCGCAGGAATCTCAAGGACAAGAAGATGGGCGCCGTCCAAATCAAACTCATAATCCTGCAAGTCAAGAGAAGGGATAAGAAGATTCCGCCAATAGGCCAAGATGTCCTGATCGCCTTTCTTCCAGGTTAGGAAAGACAAATTCGTCCCTGCGAGGGCGTGGGTCTTATCGTCGATTCCCCAAATCAAATAACCAAACGGCTTATTCGCGAGCAAGGCCATATTAGAAAGCGCGGAGATTCTCTCCCCCATCCCATCGGGATCGGCGTTGTTCATTTTGAACTCAACGTAACCGTTTTCCTCTTTCATGGCGCATAAACCGCGAACGATCAAAGAAATTGTTTCGATGTCTTTCATGGATATCCCTCCAGGTAAATTTTAGCAGTTCCGCAATAGTAACGCAATAGCGCGCAATTAGGCGCAATAAGAAAATCTTCGATGCTGTGGGAGTTTCATATTTTTGTTTCTCCCATTTTGCAAACCTGCGCAATTAAAAAAAACGAAATTTAGCCATGGCTTTATGGCCGCCCCGTCCCCTCAGGTGAATCTTCTTGCCGCCAGGACCGGCCCTTAAAGCAGACGCTCCTCATCCACGCATTCAATCGTTTGAAGGAAACGTCGCCAAATCGGTTTTTTCAACCGCTATCAACAGAAGACTAACGTCAAACTTTCGATGTCTCTTTTGTTAGAACCTGCCTAGGTCTTCTAACGTCACCACGTTCTGGTAGGTGGAGGAATATTCGCCCTCAGACAGACCAAAGGTCGTGATCAAAACGCTTTGGACGGAAAACCTTTTTGGAAGCAAGAAAGAGGCTTTCTCCATCCGCCGATTCGCTTTTTTAAAGTCCTCGACGTCCGCGTGATAATCGTCTTTGGAGAACTTCATCTCGCAGAGATCAAGCACGTTGTCATTTCTTTTCAAAAGCATGTCAACCTGCCCTTTTCCCTCTTCATCCTCGTAATACCAAGGCATGACCTCTGTTCCAACTGCGGAAATCCCTAGCTTAGTTTTGATTTGGTTTACGTGATTGAAACAAAGATTTTCAAAAGCCAAGCCCTTCCAGGCATTAGTATCGCTTTTTCCGTAATGGGAGATCCAATAATCCTCGCCCGCGTTTTTCTTGGAGGCGAAGGTGAGATGAAATAGACAGAAAGGGTCGACCAGCTTGTAATATCTTCTCTTTCTCGGCAATCCAAATGGAACATAGGAAACAAGCAAATCCGACGCGAGTAGGGCGTTAAGGGTCTTTGAGAAGTCCCCATTGTCGGAGCAGCCAAGCCCTTTGATGATCTCTTCTCTGCTATAGCCCATCTTCTTTTTATAAAGGAACTCGACGATGCGCCTAGCAAGGAGATGATTCGCGAATGTGACGCTGAAAAGCCGCTCGTATTCAAGGCTAAGCGGGGTCCCTTTTTTGAAGAAAATGTCATTGATGTTTTGCGCGGCGCTTTTCCCTTTTTTGAAGTAATTCAGATAATAGGGGATCCCCCCTACCGCCATATAGGCTTCCGCGGCTTCGTAAAAGGAGAGGGAGATGCCCCTTTCTTTATGCAAGAATTCCTGGATCTCTTTCAAAGTAAACGGGCAGAGCTTAATCTCAAGGCTAACCCTTCCATAAAGCCCTCCTTGAGCGTTGATGAGCTCATTCTCCATCCAAGAGGCCGCGCTGCCGCAGACAATGACCAAAAGGTTTTTCCGAAGGCAGGCGAACGAATTCCAAAAACCTCCGAACAAGGAAAGGAAACCAGAACCAGGAGTATCAAGCCAAGGGAGCTCGTCAAGAAAAACGACTTGTTTGGAACCGCCTTCTTTCTCTAGAAGCAGTTTTTTCAAATAAAAGAATGCATCAGACCAGGTCTTCGGGGGATTCTCTTCGTTACAGCCATAAAGCTTGAGGGATTTATAGAACTCATCCAGTTGAGCCTTCATTTGGTCCGCCGGGCTTAAGCCTTTCTCAAGGCAAAGTCCCGCGTGCATGAAGGCAAAATCGCTTTGGAAAGTCTCTTTGACCAAAAACGTCTTCCCCACGCGCCTCCTACCATAAACTGCAACGAGGTCGGCCTGATCGTGACGATAAAGTTCACGAAGTTCTTCTTGTTCTTTTTGTCGTCCAATCATGGGTTCAATCAGCGGAAATTTCAGGTTTTTTGATTTTTCCGCTTTTCCTTTCACCGCAATTATACCAAGTGAAGCGATGTTTTACATGCAAAAAGCGGAAAATCGCAAAATTCTTTGATTTTCCGCTTTTTGGCTCAAAAGATTTACTTCCTCGTCTCTGAGATAGACGAATTTCGACTTTGAAAGTGCGCACTTCTCATCTGCTCTTTGAACGCAAAACATCGGTTGTTTGGTCTTGCCCTTATAACCTTAATTCCGTTTTATTATCGCCTTGTTTTCACGTAAGAGGGTCGCGCGTTATGCTCAAACACAAGCGGAGCAAGAAATAACGATGAAACCCCATCAACTCATACATTGCAAAATCAAACCCGAAGTAAAGAACATAAATCCGCGTTGATAAAACGATAACATCATCTAATTTATTCGAACCCGTCGTTATTTTCGTGTGTTCGCATTGCAAAGCACTAAGTTTATTTTCAACCTTAGTTCACACATGAGTGATAGGTCAGGAAAATTTATGGTACTTTCCTGAAAAACATCGCCCAATTTGATTCTTTCGCGAATCAAAATCGTCATTACAAGGAACCGCTTGATTTTCTCCGGGTGGTGACGGGCTTCGGCCATATGAACCAGAACAGATTATGCCATCCGTCCACGGTCATAAGCGATTCCCAAAAAATCAAGATTTATTGTTTATATATCCTTCTGTCGCATTGTCCTTGTGCTTAATAATGCAGGGATTCCCAAGAACAATGGAATGATCGGGAATGTCGCAATTCACATACGAATTCGGAGCAATCAGAACGTCGTTTCCGATTTTTATTTTTCCTACAACCGTTGCATTGACGCCGATCCAGACTTCATCTCCGATTGTAGGGCAGCCTTTCCTGGCGCCGCGATTCTCCTGCCCTATCGTAACGCCTTTATGAATATTGCAGTTTCTCCCCAACTGAGCTTTCGAATTGATCGTAATGCAATAGGCGTGCGCGAGGTATAACCCCCCCCCGATTTTACATTTTGAGGGAATTTCTATATGCGACCTTTTAGCCGATATCCTGTACAAAAGCCGATAAAACAGGGAAACTACGCCACCGCCTTGAGATTTACGCCACAGTTTCTGAAAATACGGTATTTTCTTTTGTCTTAGCTTGTCTTGTCTCAATAACTCATTCATGCCAACCCTCCGCATTGCTTAAGCGAGCTTATGTGGAATCAATAATAAAGCCCTTTATTCCTTTCGGCAAATTTACCCAGATAGCGGATAGCGTTCCGCAAATGTAGGTGGCGACAAAGAAAAGGAAACAACCTTAACGGCTTAAGCACAAGCGAGAAAGATCCTTTCACGAAAGAATACAGCCCATCGTGAGGATCTTTTTAACTGATTCCGCATTTGGAAAAATAGCCTAAGGTCACCGTTTCTCTTTGAAAGCTCTTCTATAGCTCTTAGCTTCTAAAGCAAAAACGAATAGCCCTTAAGACCATCAATCAAACGAAATAAAAAAGAAGCTCAAAATCAAGGAACGCCTTCATGAAAATAAGCAGCCCCATCTTTTCTAGGCGAAGAAAAGAAACCTCTTGCCGCCGCTTATTCGTAGTCTTTGATATCGATCCACTCGGTCTTGACGGAATGCTTCAAGGTAAGGCTATCGTAATTGATCCCAACCAGAAGCACTTCGCCCTCATAGCCGTTCCAGGCGTTCCAGTAACGTTTCTTTTTGGTCCGGAAGATTACTTCCTCCGGGGATTTTCCGGCCTCAGGTTCGATAATGTTGGGGCTGATGGTAGCCTGCGTAAAGGAGCGCCGCAAAGCCCTGACGAGGCTGCGTCCTATTTCCAGCCGAGCATTTTGATTGCCCTCTCGAACTGCACTCTGATCTCTTTGTTCGGGACGCGGCATGTTCCTCCATTGCCTTCGAGGTCCGGGGTGTAGGCCAGATAGCCAAAGTGAACAAGAACGCTCAGCGCGGCGTCTTTGGAGTCGACCTTCGTCAGGTCGTTGTCGAACATAAGGGGCTCCAGTTTGACCTCCTCCCCGGCGAGAAGGGACATGGCCTCGCCCTTCAAGGCGCCGTTGCCGTAGTTCAAGTACCCAGTGAGGGCCTCGATGGCGCAGGTGGATGTCCAATAACCGTCGCAGACGCCATCCTCAATCGCGTTCA
>CAVIYC010000079.1:0-1018 GCA_963647095.1 Oscillospiraceae bacterium
AGGCAAGACCTTGGCATCCCCTTATAAGGAAGCCTATAAGTTCACCACCTACGACGCCAAAGTCAGCCGGGTCTGGTGGATAAAGGACGAAAAAACCAAGAGTTATGTGACTGACATAGAATATCTCCCAGACCTCGAATTCACCGTTTATCAAGGCGAAGAGGATATGTCCGCGTTTGCCGGAAACATATATGTTATCGACGATGGCTTAAAACTATCGGACGAGATGTATATTTATTCGAACGAAATATTCAAATATCAAAATATATTCTACCAGGTGGTAGGCGACCAGAAATTCGATTTTTACGAATAAATAAGCTCAATATTCACGGAGCGCCAAGCATTCCATCAAAGCGACAAATAATCGAAACATCGATCACAGCCAATTTGTTTTCTAATGGCTTGATTTATTGTTGGGCTTTTTAACGAGAAGGAAAATCGCGATTCCCCGTTGCTGGAAAGCGGGAAATTGCGTTTAAAAACTATTGGAAAAAGCCAAAAGGAAACAAGAAAATTTAGAACGCAAACCACAAAGTCGCTTGGAATTTGTTAGAAAAACGGTTAAAAGTCGCTCGGAATTTCTTCTATTTTCATTCAAAAGTCGCTCGGAATTTCTTATTTTTCCATTGAAAAGTCGCTTGGAATTTCTTATAATTTCATTGAAAAGTCGCTTGGAATTCGTGAATAAGGAGGGTCTAGTATGTATTTCAAAAGGAAAGTTGACGCAGTGCTTGACGAATGGTTGAAGAAAGACGGCAAATCCCCTTTATTGATGGTTGGCATCCGCCAATGCGGAAAGACCGAAACCGTAAGAGAATTCGCAAAGAGAAACGATTTGGAATTGGTGGAGCTGAATTTTTGGACCAATCCCGAATTTTGCTCCGATTTCGACAACACTTTGGATGTAGACGCCATCGTGTCCAATATTTCGTTAAGGTTCCCAAAGATGAAAATAAGCCAAAAAACGTTGATTTTCTTCGACGAGATACAAGACTGCCCAAAAGCGCGCCTTTCATTC
>CAVIYC010000079.1:1028-2827 GCA_963647095.1 Oscillospiraceae bacterium
GGTAGGTACCATGTTATCGGAAGCGGTTCTTATTTGGGCATAAACGGGTACGTTGTCGGCGATAGCACCCCCGCCCCAACGGGATATGACGAAATCGTCCAGATGAAAACCATGGATTTCGAAGAGTTTCTGTGGGCCAACGGATACGAAAGCGAACAAACGGACCGATTGGTCAGGTATTTCGACGAGAAACGGGAAATACCCAAGAATATCCACGCTCTATACAAAGACATATTCCTGAAATACGCCTGCATCGGCGGATTTCCGAAAGTCGTAAAAGAATATCTCAACACCCATAGAATCAGCGAAGCCTACAAAGTCTTGAACAGCACGGTCTTCGATATGAAAAGCGATTTTGGAAGAAGGAAAGGCAAAAACGAAGAGCCCATCTTCAAGCCGTCCGAAGTTTCGAGAATCCAAAATGCCTTTGACTCAATTCCCATATTCCTTTCCAAAGAAAACAAAAGATTCATCGTTTCGAAGATCGAAGGCGGAAGCCATTATGACAAAAACGATGCGATCGAATATTTGAGGCAAGCCCATATCGTTAGCAAGGTGCATAACCTAAATATCCCTTCCCTTCCTTTGGCCGGAGAAGTCATCCAATCCCAATACAAATTGTTCCCGGAAGACATCGGGATAGTCACCTCGATGTATGGAATCGATACGGTTCGGGCGATAAACGAAGGCAATTTGGGCCAGGGGAAAGGCGCGATATACGAAGCTTTGGTTTTCGATAGCCTGAACAAAGCCGGAATCGATACTTATTACTTCGCCAAAGACACTGGCCTGGAAGTTGATTTCGTCATTTCTTACAAGGGTTTTGCGACTTTGATCGAAGCCAAGGCCAAAAGCGGGAACGCCAAATCCAGCAAAACGATCATGAGCCACCCGGAACATTACGGAAAAACCAAACTCATAAAGATAGGTGATTACAACGTATCCGAGGAAGGGGATATCATCACCATTCCCCATTACCTAACATTTGCCCTAGGCAAAATTAAGCAAGACTTTTAAAAGCCTTTCACCATTTGAAAAACAGAACCAAGATCTAGCCTTTCTCGACTAGCGAGATTTTTTGGCTCGCAATTCGATTTCGATGCGGTGGGGTTTCTTTTAAATCGCTTATGGTCTTCTTACTTTAATCGTGCGATTAATCGTGACGTTTGCCTTCGTCTGAAAAGCATTCGCAGAATTGCCCCGACAAATTGGGATCCATATCGTCGTCCAGATGTCCCGTGTCCCCATAATTGGAGATGCGGAATATGGCTTTTCCCTCTCTTCTTTCCTCGCTCCAAAGAGTGGTCAAAGACGAAGGCCTGCAAATAAAGTGATGCCACAATAACTCCGGGGATATGTCGGTCAATCTGGACAAACACGCGCATATCGAACCGAAATGGGCGAATATCACGATAACGTCATGATTCGGCTTTATGGCCTTATACATATTCCCGTCTCTTTTATATCCGTGGCTTTCCAGCAATTCGTCCATTCCCGAATATATCTCTTCCATCCACTTATTAAAGGACGAATTGGCTATGTTTTTATTATCCTTCCAGGTACGGATGTCATATATCGTCTCATCGAAGCAAAAGTCGGAAGGCAAGCGATCGCGGATAGTAAATTCCTTGCCGTCGTTATCCAAATAAAAGCAAGGGGTTTCCCTCAGAAAGTCCTTTATGGCGATGGGGATATTTATCTCGGAAGACAAGAAGGAGGCGGTTTCCTTGGCTCGGCCGAGCGGAGAAGAATATATAAAAGATATAGGAAGCTTCTTAAGCCTGTTCGCGGCCTTAGAG
>CAVIYC010000079.1:2837-4512 GCA_963647095.1 Oscillospiraceae bacterium
AGATTATCCTCATCCTTTTTCTTCTTCCCTTCTTTGCCGGCGGCCAAGTTGTAGATCTTGAAGCCGACGATGATCAATTGGAAGATGGACCCGATGGAATTTCCGATTATCATCGGCCAATGGGTCATAAGCAACCCTTCGATGAACCAAAATATGAACCCCAAAGTCAAAACCGAGAAGGTCAATAAGTTGACATCCGCGGTGTTTTTGGTCTTTATGGTCTTTATCACTTGCGGCAGAGCCGCGGCGGCGCAGAAGAAAGTGGCGATGTATCCGACGATTTGGATTGCCGCGTCGCTGACGTTAATCAATAAAGGAATCATTTCTTTTCTCCTTATTTTCTTTAATAGGTTACGCTTTTGTTGACTGAATGAAAATATATGTATGCAAAAGGGTTATAAGAGGTTTACTATAATTATCCGTAGATATTTCATTATCAAACAACAAGGAGACCTTTTTGATAAAAAAGAATTCTTCCAAATTGAAAGTCGCGTTATTATCCGTGGCTTCTATTTTGGCGTTGGCCGGATGCGCTGACATCGACGACATCGTCACCCCTTCTTATGGGGATCAGACGACCAACAACACCCCGACCATCGGCGAAAACGGCAACTGGTGGATCGGCAAGACCGACACCGGCGTCCAGGCGGCCGGGCAAGACGGCTCTGACGGCCAAACCCCCTATATCGGCACCAACGGCAACTGGTGGATCGGCACTACCGACACCGGCGTGACCGCCAAAGGAGACAAGGGCGATAAGGGCGACAAAGGAGACACCGGCGCTACCGGCGCAACCGGCTCTGCCGGCCAAGACGGATCCGATGGTAAGGATGGATCTGACGGCCAAAACGGCAAAGACGGAACTTCTTTGCTGACCGGAAACGGCGTCCCTAGTTCCGACAAGGGCAACGACGGAGATTCTTACATCGATTTAGATACTTTCGATTATTACGTGAAAGCCAATGGAATCTGGAACAAAGCCGGCAACATCAAAGGCGCTACCGGTGCCACCGGTTCTACAGGCGCCACCGGAGCTACCGGTGCCACAGGCGCTACCGGAGCTACCGGCGCAAAAGGCGCCGACGGCGCGGCCGTATTGACCGGAAACGGCGTCCCTCTCGACGATAACGGAAAAGACGGCGATTCTTACATCGACCTTGATAATTACAATTATTACGTCAAGAAAGATGGGTCTTGGACCTATGCCGGCAACATAAAAGGCGATAAGGGCGCAGATGGCGTATCCATCGTATCCATCGTAAAGACCGGATCCGACGGGCTCGTCGATACATACACCATCACTTATTCTGATGGCAACAGCACCACTTTCACCGTCACCAACGGGAAGAATGGCGAGCAAGGCATCCAAGGCCAAGCTGGACAAGATGGCCATACGCCGGTAATCACGATTGGCGCAAACGGAAATTGGTTCGTTGATGGCGTTGACACCAACATCACCGCCAAAGGGCAAGACGGCACCAATGGCGCTTCCGTTTTGACCGGAGAAGAAGACCCAACTAGTGAAATCGGAAAAGACGGCGATTCTTATATCAATACGACAACGTTCGATTTCTTTACCAAAGCCAACGGAACTTGGACGAAGAATGGCAATTTGAAAGGAGCCGACGGAAAGACCCCTCGTATCGAAGACGGATACTGGTGGATCGGAGACGTC
>CAVIYC010000080.1:0-4479 GCA_963647095.1 Oscillospiraceae bacterium
GTCCAACTGTATCGTTCCGCATTGCCAGGTGCGGCCCATGGAATCCTTGAGCTTGAAGTCGAGCTTGGGGCCGTAGAAGGCGCCGTCCCCGGGATTGATTTCGTATTCGTGCCCGGAATCGATGCAAGCCTTGGCTAAGGCCGCCTCGCTCTTTTCCCAGAATTCCTCGGAACCGATCGAATTCTCCGGGCGGGTGGACAAAACGATTCGATAAGTCAATCCGAATACGTCGTAGACTTCGTCGAACAAAGCCATGATGTTTTTGACTTCTTCCTCGACTTGGTCCGGGCGGATGAAGGTATGGGCATCGTCTTGGGTGAAGGCGCGGACGCGGAACAAACCGTTCAGAGAGCCGCTGGCTTCGTGGCGGTGGACGTGGCCCAGTTCGGCGTAGCGAATCGGGAATTCCCTATAAGAATGGCCGCTATTCTGATAGCAAAGGATGGCGCCAGGGCAGTTCATCGGCTTGATGGCGAAATCCTTGTCGTCGATCTTGCAGGTGTACATGTTCTCTTTGTAATGGTCCCAATGCCCGGAGGTGAGCCAAAGCTCTTTGCTTAGCATCGTCGGGGATTCGATGAAGAGATAGCCATGCTGGCGATGGACTTTCCTCCAATAATCCAACAAGGCGTTCTTCAATAACATCCCTTTTGGCAAGAAGAAGGGGAATCCGGGGCCATAATCCGAAATAAAGAACAATCCGAGCTCTTTTCCCAGACGGCGGTGGTCGTTCTTCTTTCTTCTTTCGACCACTTCGAGGTAATTGTCCAAATCTTCTTTGCTATACCAAGAAGTGCCGTAAATCCTGGTCAATTGCTTATTGTCGGAATTGCCCCTCCAATAGGCGCCGGCGACGTTTAAGAGCTTGAAGTTCTTGATAAGTCCGGTGCTTGGGATATGGGGTCCGCGGCAGAAATCCAAGAAGGATCCTTGTTTATAGGTGGTGATTAGTTCGTTTTCGTGTTCGGAAATCAATTCCAATTTATACGGGTTGGAAGCGAACAATTCCTTGGCTTTTTCAGCAGAGACTTCTTCTCTGACAAACGGATTGTTTTCCTTCGCCAATTTCTTCATTTCCTCTTCGATTTTATTAAAATCCGCGGAGGTGATGACTTTGTCTCCGAAATCCACGTCGTAATAGAAGCCTTCCTCGATTGCCGGCCCAAAGCCGAATTTGCAATCGGGATAGAGCTTAAGCAAGGCTTCCGCCATCAAATGGGAAGTGGAATGGTTCAACATCTCGAAAGCTTCCTTGCTTCCGATTTTGACGAAGCTCACTTCGTCCCCGTCCTTCAAGACGGTTCTCATGTCTTTGACTTCGCCGTTGACGAACATCCCGACGTCGTTTTTCTTATCTTCTCCGTCGTGGGCTTTAGCCAAATCGAAGCCGGTGGAGCCTTCGCTCAATTCGACTTCCTTTTCCAAATACTTGATCTTCATAAATGACCTTTCCGGGGCAAAATGAATAAAAAAACGCCCCAATGCAGGACGCTTCCGCGTGGTACCACCTGTTTTTAGATCTTTCGATCCCTCTCCCCGCTTAACGCGCCAGGGTTACGTCTGACTCATCGCCAGCTGCTCCGGAGTGGTACTTCATATGCCTATAGGCATTTAAGCTTGTCTCTTTCAACGCAACGAAAGGATAGAACCCCTAACAAAAGATGTCAAGCAATATAAAAGGAAAATAAAACCCGCCTTCTGACGGGTCATATTTTCTTAATCTCCGAATATGTCGGAAAGCTCATTGACGTGCAATATGCGCATGAAATTGGTGTTTCCAGCACCCGTCGGAGTGCCTCCGGCCAATAAGACGGGATCTCCGGGCTTCAATCCCAAATCCCTGGCGATCTTGAGAGCCAAGGCTTCCATTTCCTCAATGAAATCCGGCATGGTGGTCTTTAGCAACAAGGAATAGACTCCCCAATGCCAACCGGAATTCATGGTAGCGTGTTCGGAAGAGGTGACGGAGACTATCGGGCAGCAAGGCCTGGCTTTGGCGATGCGGGCCGAGCTCTTTCCGGTTTGGGAGAAGTTGATGATCAATTTGGCTCCGATTAATAAAGCGGTATTGGCGATGGAATTGGCGATGGCGTCGTTATTGGTCCTATCGGAAGTCTCATAGGCTTCCCTGGCCAATTTCTCATAAGGCAAGGTGGCTTCGTAAGTGGAAGCGATGGACGCTTGCATCTTGACGGCTTCTTCGGGATAAAGGCCCGAAGCGGTCTCGCCGGAAAGCATGACGCAGTCGCAAGATTGCCTGATGGCGTTGGCGACGTCCCCAACCTCCGCTCTGGTCGGGCGGGGATAGGAAGTCATGGAATCCAACATCTGGGTGGCCACGATCACGGGCTTTCCTCTCGTTCTGGCTTTCTTGACGATCATTTCTTGGGCGATGGGGACTTCCGGAAGGGGTATTTCGCCTCCCAAGTCTCCTCTGGCCACCATCACGCCTTCGGCCAAATCCAATATCTCATCGATGTTGTCCAACCCTTCGCGGTTTTCGATCTTGGCGATTACCGGAATGCCTGGATGATTCAATTTCTTTAGAAGGTCTTTCATCTCTTTGATATCGGAGGCTTTCCTGACGAACGAGGCGAATATGACGTCCAAGTCGTTGTCGACGGCGAACTTGAGGTCGTCCTCGTCCTTGGCGGAAATGAAAGGGATATTCAAGGAAGTATGGGGCAAGTTCATGGATTTCTTGCTCTTTAAATAATGCTTGTTGCCGGCTTTTAAAACG
This sequence comes from Oscillospiraceae bacterium, assembly GCA_963647095.1. Lineage (GTDB taxonomy): Bacteria > Bacillota_I > Bacilli_A > RFN20 > CAG-826 > UBA4951. The sequence goes on from CAVIYC010000080.1 coordinate 2,741, forward strand.
ACGTCTTTGGTCTTTTCGTCCTTTTCGATGACGATCAATTCCAAGTTGCCGTCATCGAGCAAGATGTTGTCGCCGACCTTGATGTCTTCGTACAAATTCTTGTAAGTGCAGGAGAAGCGTTCCGCATTTCCCAAAACGTCTTCTTTGACGATGCGGATGATCGCGTCTTTCTCGATATCCACTTTGTCGTTTTCCATCATTCCGACCCTGACTTCCGGGCCTTTGGTGTCGTAAGCGATGGGGATATAGATTTTCTTCTCTTTGAAAGAACGGATTATATCGATCTTCTTTTGATGTTCTTCGTGGGTTCCGTGGGAGAAATTGAGCCTGGCCACGTTCATGCCGGCTTTATACAATTTCTCGATCATCTCTTTGGTTTCGGAAGAAGGTCCGATGGTGCAGACGATCTTGGTTTTCTTTTCTATCATCAAAGCCATCTCGTTTCTCCTTATTGAAGCAAATCGACTAGTTTGATCATGTCGGTATGCTTGTCTTTTTCCATCTTCAAAGCTTCGTAGATGTCGTAATCGACGAGGTTGTTTCCCCTGACCCCGACGCAGCGTCCGCCTTTGCCTTCAAGCAGCAATTGGACGGCCCTAACGCCCATTCGGGTAGCCAGCAAACGGTCTCCGCAGCTGGGGTTTCCGCCTCTTTGGATATAGCCCAAAATGGAGGGGCGGGAATCATATCCGACTTGTTCTTCGATGTCTTTGCACAAACGCCTGATGTCCGGATGGAGGTTTTCGGAAATGATGATCAAGGCTCTCTTCCTTCCTTGGACGTCTTTCATTTCCTTCAAGGCCGAGATGATTTGCTCGTCGGTCATTTGGTGTTCGGGCTCGATGACCAAATCGGCGCCTTCGGCGATGCCGGAGAATAAGGCGAGGTCGCCGCAATAATGGCCCATTACCTCGATGACATAGCATCTATTGTGGGATTCGGCGGTGTCGCGGATGCGGTCGACGCAATCCATGATGGTATTCAAGCAAGTGTCGAAGCCGATGGTTCTGTCGGTGGAGGCGATGTCGTTGTCGATGGTGCCCGGCAAGCCGATGCAGTTGATACCCATCTCGGTGAGCTTCATGGCGCCCATATAGGAGCCATCTCCCCCGATGACCACCAAAGCGTCGATGCCAAGCTTTTTCAAGTTATCGACGGCGATTTGCCTGGTTTCTATGTTCTTGAAGGCTTCCAAGCGGGCGGTTTTCAATATCGTTCCGCCTTTGTTGATGATGCCGGTGACGGATTTTCTGTCCAATTTGATTATCTTTCCGGCCACCAAGCCGCTATATCCTTCTTGGATGCCATAGACTTCCAAGCCCGAGGCTATCCCAGCCCTGACCACGGCCCTGATGGCCGCATTCATTCCAGGGGCGTCTCCGCCCGAGGTCAACACACCGATACGCTTGATCATATATTTCCTCCGAAAAATCGCTTTAATGATAGTCCCAAATCTATCCTTTTAAAAAGGATAAGGTAAGAAAACGCTATCAAAACCCCTTCAAAATCTTATGAAAGCGGCAGAGATATCGTTTTGCTTGGGTTTTTGAAACGTTCTTAAATTTCGACGCGAAAGGATATTTCACCAGATTTTTTTGCGTTCTTTTTTATTTGTTTCATTAAAAATATCCTAATTTTTCCTCTTTTCCGCCTTTTAAGCGACTTGAAAACTTTCTTTTCGATAACTTCTTTCTATTTTAGAAAGAGGCCATTTCTTTTAGTGTCTTATCACCCCAACC
>CAVIYC010000081.1:0-4416 GCA_963647095.1 Oscillospiraceae bacterium
CTTTTAAAGGTGTCTTGCCCATCGAGACAAGTATCTATGAGCCATCCTTTTTCTTCGTTCCAGGAAGCTAATCCGCGATAATAAAAGAACTTTTTCGCGTCTTCTATGATAAAAGGAACGATGTTGAACCTGAGACATTCTTTTAAGGCCAACAATCTTCCGACTCTGCCATTTCCGTCTTGGAATGGGTGAATGCATTCGAAATCGGCATGGAATTCGACGATGTCGTCGATTGTTATATTGCTTTTTGAATTGAACTCTCTGATGAGCTTGCCCATGGCTTTATGGACATCGGCGGGCTTGCAAGTTTCTCTTCCTCCGACGGTATTGGCTCGTTTTTTGTAATCTCCGACGGTAGACCAATCCAGCGAAGAATCTTTCGTCCCTTGTTTCAAAAGGAAATGAAGATGTTTGACGATGTCTTCGCTCAAAGGTTCCAACGCTATATCGATCACATAGTCTATCGCTCGAAAGTGATTATTGGTTTCGATGATGTCGTCAACGGAGATTCCTTCCTTAGCGTCGATGGTTCTCGTTTCGAAAATCAGCCTGGTTTGTTCTTCCGAAAGCTTTGAGCCTTCGATATGGTTGGAATTGTAAGTCATTCTAACCTGCAGTTCGTGATAAAGGCCGCCAGATATTTTCGCCTCTTTCTCTTCTCTTAGAATTTGCAAAATGCGGTTATCGCAAATCTCCTTGAACAAATCGGCGGGATCGCAATGCAAAAAATCCGCAATCTTTACAAGAACGTTGTTTGCGATTTTCTCATTTTTTGAAATTTTGGCTATGGTTCGTGATGAAATGCCGAGTTTGTCGGTTAAATCGGACTTGGTGATGCCGATTTCGCGGAGTTTATTTTCCAGAGGCTTATAAGAATACATATTTGCTATTTGAAATAATCTTTACTTATTTCACCACTAAAAGGCAAAAAAGTAAAGATTTCCTTCCTGGGAAGTAAAGATTTAACGTTCTTTTGCAGCGAAACTTATAACATGTTCACGCTTGCTAGTTTTGGAAAAGAAAAATTAGGCGGATTGTTCCGCTTCTTCTCTTTTCTCGATTTGATATCCGCACTTCTTTTTCCATCTTCCGACGAAAAACATGGCAATAGATACGCACATGCCTACGCCCCAACCTATAGGCCAGGCGAAGAATATCCCTTCATATCCCAAATATTTGCCCAATATCAAGGCGGAGACGACTCTCAAAACCAAATCGACCGAAGTCCCCAAAGTGAATCCGAGCATGTCTTTCGCGCCTTTCAATATTCCGTCCAACGGCATCTTGACGACCAAGAAGACCATAAATGGGACGACGCATACTATGAATTGCTTGCCGGCGTTGACGATCGTATCGATATCGCCTTCCGCCTCGCTATTCAAAAAGACCCTTACCCAGAATTCCCTAAAGGGCAAAATGCCCGCCATGGCGATTAGGCAGAAGGCCGCGGATATGATCAAAGTGGAATAATATCCCTTCATTATCCTTTCGTATTTTTTGGCCCCTATGTTTTGAGAAACGTAATTGGACAAAGCGTTGCATAAAACGGTGAAGATGTTGATGGCCATATAGCAGATTTTATAGCTTGCGCTATATCCTCCGGCCACGCTGTTTCCGCCGATATTGGTCAAAATGGAAGTGATCAAAACGCCTCCGACCGATATGAAGCAACCTTGCAATATCGATGGGGCGGCGACCCCGACAATCGACTTCAATATATTCTTGTCGAACGCTTCCGTCTTTTCTGGCTCGAACTTATTGACGCACTTAAAAAGAACGACTACCGACAATATTCCGGCAATACCTTCGGAGATTATGGTACCCAAAGCCAAACCAGCGCTGCCCATTTTTACCGGCATCACGAACAAGATATCCAAGCCGATATTAAGCACGGTGGAGAATATCAAAAAATACAAAGGGGTCTTTGAATTCCCGAAGGCTTGGAACATATACATCGAGTAGTTGTATAAGAATAAGAAAATGACTCCGGCGATATAAATTAGCATATAGGAATTGGCTTCGTTATAGCATCCCGGATTTTCTTCTTTTCCGACCATCGCGCTCAATAAAGGAGATATGACGGCGAATCCTATGGCGGTGACTACCAAAGCCAAGACTATGGTGGATATAAGCCCCACGGTAGCGGTCTTTTTCAAACTCTTCATGTCTTTCGCCCCGAAGTGGTTGGCCGCGATGACTCCGCATCCGACCCCGAATCCGACGGCGATGTCCAAAAATACGACGGTTATCGGATAAACGATGCCGACGGCATTGAAGCTGTCCAAATTGGAGATGAAGTGACCGGCGATGAAATTGTCGGCCAAGTTATAAAGCTGCTGTAACGTCGCCGACAAGATCAAGGGGATGGAGAACAATAAGATGATCTTGAATGGGTTGCCTACCGTCATGTCTTTGGATTTCATAAAAAAGAACCTAGTTTCTAAACACGTTCGAAAGCATAGGCTCTTATAAAGAGACTGACTGTTGTAAGCGTTTACATCGTTTGCTCTGGCAACGTTTCGGTTTCTTTCTTTTTCATGTCTTTGAGTTCGAGGCAAATAAAGACGATGGCGAAAATCAAAGAGATTCCGTCGCTTATCGGAGCGGCCCAGAGAATGCCGAGCATTCCAAGTCCATAAGGCAAGGCGATGGTCAAAGGGACGAAGCAAATGACGTCGCGGATCAAAGAAAGCAAGGTGGCTTTGAAAGGCGAAGAGACCGACTGAAGGAAGATGGACGAAGCTTTTTGGACGCAGGTGAGAGGTATCAACATCAAATATATGCGAACCGTGTATTCGCCGAATTCCATATATAAATCCTTATTGGTCGTGTTAGCGCCGAATATGGAGACGATTTGGGTCGGGATTATTTGGAAGATTATCAAGGCTATGGCTCCGACGATAAAGGAAGAAGTCAGGATAATAGCCAATCCTTTCCTTACTCTGGAAAATAGCTTGGCGCCATAGTTGTAGCCAATGATTGGCTGGGCGCCGGCCGCGATGCCGACGGCGATGTTGATGACTATCGAAAACACCTTCATGACCACGCCGACGATTGCTTGGGGATCGTTGATTCCATATTTGGAAGTCGCGCCCCATTTGGCAATCGTATTCATCGAAACAACGGAGATGATGACGATGCTTATTTGGGTGAGCCAAGAAGAAAAACCGAGCTTCAGAGTTTCTAAAAAGCTATCTTTGGCAGGCAGCAAATCCTTCCATTTCAAACGGAATGTTTTGGCAAAGAAAAAATAAACGAAGCTGATGATGAAAGAAATGATTTGGCCGATTATGGTAGCTAGGGCAGCTCCAGTTAAGCCCATGTCCCAAACCAATATCATCAAAGCGTCCAAAATAACGTTGGTAATGGCTCCGGCGACCATGGAAATCATGGCGATTTTAGGCGCCCCATCGGCCCTGATTATAGAATTCATGGTGGTCATCATGATGTAAGCCGGGAAGCCCAAAACGATGATGAAACCATATTCGTGGGCTTTTTCGGCGGCCTCAACGGTTTTGGCTCCGAAGAGAGAAAGCAATCGATCCAACAAAGGCAAGCAGATGGCGTAGAAGACCAAAGAAACGATGAAAGACAAGAATAACGCCCCTCCGGCGGTCTTGGCGATTTTATCCTTTTTGCCCTCGCCCAAACATATGGACATATAGGCCGCCGCCCCGTCTCCAAGCATCAAACCGAAAGCCAAAGCAATGACGGTAAGAGGGAAAACGATGGTGGTCGCGGTGTTCCCAATCGAACCAACCGAGGAGTTTCCGATGAATATTTGGTCGACGACGTTATATAAGGCGCTAATCAACAAAGAAAGGACGCAGGGAATGGAAAATTTCAGAATGAGCTTACCCATTTTCTGCTCGCCCAAGTATTTTTCGGATTTCATTATTTCTTACCTCCAAGGAATGCGTCTTCCCCAAAGGTACAACGTGCAAAATGCTCTCAAGCAAACGCTAGAATTGTAGACAAATGATTTTTTCTTCGTAAGCGTTTTTTGTGTTTCTAATGGCAAAAAGCAAAATAATCTTTCGGCTTTTTCATTAATCTTCCGAAAGAATAATCGATTTTCCGAAAGATTATTTGATTTTCCGAAAGAATAATCGATTTTCCGAAAGATTATTTGATTTTCCGAAAGAATATCTTAATATTATGACGAAGGGAGTTTTTATGGATAAAGCAGCAAACGAATTAATCAATCTAAAAGAAGGGCTCAATGTTGAATTCAAAGAATCTTCAGAGAAGGTTCCTGATAGTTTTTATGAGACTTATTCCTCTTTTTCCAATACCTCGGGAGGGGTTATCTATTTAGGAATAAAAGAAGGAAAGAAAAACATTATCACCGGTGTGAAAAATCCTACGGAACAAAAAAAGAACATAATCGCCTCGTTGCATTCCAAAGAAAAATCC
>CAVIYC010000082.1:0-4383 GCA_963647095.1 Oscillospiraceae bacterium
GTATGAAAATACGCCAATCGTCGGTACAAGAATACGCCAATCGTCGGTATGAAAATACGCCAATCGTCGGTATGAAAATACGCCAATCGTCGGAACGTAACTTGAAAAATAAACAAAAACTAGAGATAATAAGCACGTAAAAGGGGCTTATTTCATGAAAAAATACAGAAAAAGAATCGCTGATGAAATCTTAAAACGAAAATTGGAAGGAAAGGGCGTTGTTTTGATAGAAGGCCCGAAGTGGTGTGGGAAAACCACTACCGCCGAGCAATTCGCTTCCAGCGTTTTATATATGGATGATCCGGAGAAAAAAGACCAAAACATAGCTTTGTCTGAAATTAACCCAAAATTGCTTTTAAGCGGTGCGGCCCCAAGATTGATAGACGAATGGCAACTTGCTCCCAAATTATGGGATGCGATTCGCTTTGAAGTCGATCATCGCGACGAACTGGGGCAATTCATTCTTACTGGTTCGGCGGTCCCGCTCACCACAAATGAAATAACCCATTCCGGAACCGGCAGATTCACTTGGCTCACGATGAAGCCCATGAGTTTGTATGAATCCGGCGATTCTAACGGAGACATAAGCTTAAAAGACTTGTTTGACGGAAACGAAAATCTAAGCGGAACCTCAAATTTGAGCATTGATAGGCTCGCTTTTCTAATATGCAGGGGCGGATGGCCGAAAACTTTGGATATGCGCGACGAAATCGCGTTAGATCAAGCAATCGACTATTACGAAGCGGTAGTCCGTTCCGACATAAATCGCGTCGATAACACGATCAAAGACGCGGAAAAAGTTAAAAAGTTCATGAAAGCATATGCCAGAAACCAAGGAAGCCAAGTGCCGAACACTTCATTGGCCAAGGATATCTCCATCAATGGGTCGAATATCGGCGAGGAAACCGTTGCCGCTTATATAAATGCCCTCCAAAAAATATTCGTGATAGAGGAAATGCCGGCATGGAATCCGAACATTCGTTCCAAAACCGCAATCCGTTCTTCCGACACTCGGTATTTCGTCGATCCATCGATTGCCACGGCCGCGCTCGGCATAGGGCCCGCCGATTTGATGACCGATTTGAAAACTTTCGGATTCTTGTTCGAATCTCTGTGCGTAAGGGATCTGAGAATCTTCGCCGATGCTTTGGGCGGGAACGTCTATCATTACAGAGACAAAGCTGGCCAAGAATGCGATGCCGTAATTCATTTGAGAAACGGAAAATACGGCTTAATCGAAATTAAATTAGGCGGAAGCAAACTTATCGAAGAAGGGGCCATAAGCCTGGTTTCGATGAAAAACAAAATAGACACCGACAAAATGAGCGAGCCCTCTTTCTTGATGGTATTGACCGGAACCGGGGATTACGCCTACAAGCGCTCCGACGGCGTCTATGTCGTTCCCATCGGTTGCCTGAAGAATTAGACACCCTAAGCTTGAATCTATCCCTCCCTCTATATCCTTATATTCTCGTTTTTGCTATAATTCCTAGCGATGGAAAACAAGAAACAACAGAAAAACAATAATCCCAACGCGGTGAATAATCCGAATAAGCCCGGAGAAAAGATCGTCCCGCGTCGCTTTTCCTTAAACGACGCGAATAGGAAGAGAAACGAAAACAGAAACAATCAAAATAGGAAAAACGGAAGAAGGGAAGAAAGGAAATTCGCCGAGCCTCGCCCGGTCATCCTTCCGACTACCTTCGTCATCGACGATCACCCCAGGGCCATGGTCCTTTGCTTCGATAGGAAAGCGGTGGAAGACATCAAGCCCAAGAAATATTCTTCCGGTTATGAGATTTTTAGGATGCCGTTGCAGCTATCCCGCTATCTATACGCCGAAGAATTCCTCATCAAAGCCAAGGAATTGACCGAGCTCAATTTCATGGACAAGGAATTCATAATCTTGGAAGGGAAAGACGGAGACAAACTCCTCGAATTCGCCAAAGAAGGGGAAAAAGACAATTCCAAAGACAAATCCGTGAGGCAGTTTTACCATTATTTGGCTTACTTTATCACCTACGCCAAAGAAAACGGCACGGCCGTGGCCTTCGATTTATAATCATCGATGAAACCTAGAAAAAGTGAACGTCCGTTCGCTTTTTTTCTTTTATGCCCCTCATATCGATTTTTGATTTTGCAAAACCTAAATTTTCTAAGATACTTAGATTCGGAAACCAATTAGGAGGTAGAAACAATGAAGAAAGTAACCATCGCCGGAGGAGGGGTATTGGGAAGTCAAATCGCCTTCCAGGCCGCCTATTCGGGCTTTGACGTAACCATTTGGGTCAGGAGCGATTCGTCCATCACCCGCACCCAGCCAAAGATCGATAATTTGAAGAAGGTTTATTTGGATACCATCAAAACAATGGCTGAATCCAAAGACCCCCAAACCTGGGCCATCGGAATCTCGTCCATAGAAGATTTCAACGAGAGGGAATGCGAGGAAAAGACGGAAAAAGCCTACGCTTCGTTGAAGATAACGACCGATATGAAGGAAGCGTTGAAAGACGCCGATATCGTTATAGAGAGCATCGTGGAAGAAAAAGAAGAAAAGATAGCCTTCTATCAGAAAGCCGCTTCGCTCATGAAAAAGGATTGCATCCTCGCCACCAATTCCTCGACTTTCCTCCCTTCGTATTTCGCCAAATACACCGGAAGGCCGGAAAAATACCTTTCGATGCATTTCGCCAATTCCATTTGGAAGAACAACGTGACCGAGGTGATGGCCCAAGAAAAGACTTCTATAGAAGCCTTTGAGGCCATCATGAAATTCTCCGAGGAAATAAGGATGCTCCCCCTTCCGGTAAAGAAAGAAAAGAACGGATATTTGCTCAATTCCATGTTGGTCCCGTTCCTCTTGTCCGGTTTGGATTTGTACGCCAACGGAGTCTCCGATCCCCAATCCATCGACATGGCTTGGAAAAAGGGAACCGGATCCCCCAAAGGGCCTTTCGAGATATTCGACACGGTGGGAATCGATACGGCCTATCATATCGTCTCCCAATATCAGAAAGTCCCGGGATTGTTGTCTCCTTTGCTCAAGAAGATGATGATGCCCTATAACTTCAAGGGAATGGAAAAGCTCTTGAAGGGAATGCTAGACGCCGGAAAGAAAGGGAAGTCCTCAAAAGAGGGATTCTACAAATACGAATAGACGTTGCTTAAGTTAAAGCCCATCGCAATGATGGGCTTTTTGTTCGATTAATCCGCGATTTTCACGTTGTAGGCGCGACGTTTCTTATTTTGCCTCTCGTTGAAATATTTCCACATATTCCTGATCGGCATATTGTCGACCATGTTCAAGTTGGTGTCCGCGTATTCGATTTCGCCGGACATCAATTTGTCGATTACCATTCTGGCGATCGCCCAATGGATTCCCGTATTGGCGTATTCTTTCTTTACGGCGATAAGGCCCAAATCCAAACCTTTGGAATGCTTCACTTCCTTTAAGACCTTGACGATGGTCCTGGGGGTGAGCCTTCCGCCAGATTTGATAAGGTGCCTTCCGATGGTCGGGAAGACCAAGCCGATGGCTACCAATTCGTCGTTTTCGTCGGCGATGAATTTGCAATAGTCCGGGGTGATGATCAACTGGAACCCCTTGATCATCTCCTTCTTTTCGGCCTCGGTAAGAGGGACGGCCATATACAAATCCCCATAGGTTTCTTCGTAGATGTCGAAGAATTTGTCCGCGTATTTCTTGAGTAGTTGCCTGGTGTTCTTATTTTCGACGATATGGAGGTTCAATCTCTTCATCATCTTCTCGGAGATGTTCAAAACCCTTTCGTCGAAAACGTCGGGTTTGGTCAATCTCGATTCGACCCATTCGCATTCGGTCTGGAAGCCATAAGAGAGATAATGCTTCTCGTAATAGGAGGCGTTATATTGCTCTTCGAAGGTGGATTCTTCTTCGAATCCTTCGACCAATAGGCCTTCTCTTTCCATGTCGTTTTTGCCTAAAGGGCCGACCAATTCGTTCATGCCCAAAGACAAAGCCCATTCTTTCAGGGCATCCAACAAGGCTTTGGAGACTTCGGGATCGTCGATGAAATCGAAACGGGAGACCCTGACTCTCTTTTGGTTGTATTTCAAATTGGAGACTTTTTGGTGAATTCCTTCGATTCTCCCTACGACTTTTCCGTCTTTGAAAGCCAAAAGGAATTTGCAGTCGATTTCTTTGCTATGGGCATTTTCCTTTTTCATGGCCGCGACTTCGTCCATATACAAAGGCGGGACGAAGCAGGGATTTCCCTTATATAAATCCAACGGAAAATTGATGAAGGCTTTTTGGAGCTTCTTTCCTTTCACTTCTTTTATCTCGATCATTTTGGTTGTTCCTTTTAGCGGTTCTTGGCAAAGAAAGATATGCCAGAGGTGTTG
>CAVIYC010000083.1:0-4252 GCA_963647095.1 Oscillospiraceae bacterium
CCCTATAAGAGGCCGGAAGTTTGGACTTCCTTATATTGGGATGGAAGATGGTTAAGAAGGCTAATTGGACGGAATAGGATATGGCGTCAAACGCCCCATATCCCGTCAATTTGACCAAGCACCAGACTAGGAACAACATCACCATCGGAATCGACACCGTGTCGGTCCAGATGACGTATTTCTTCGCTTCTAGCTCAGATGCCTCAAACCTTCCTTTGGCCAAGAAATAGGCGCCCACCGCAATGAGAATGGAAACTGCGAAGGTAATGGCAAACGATATCCAAAATACCTTCGCTTGTTTCTTTTTCTCCTCGGGGGTCAATGCCGGTTTCTCTTTTTTAGTCGCCATAGCCAGAGTCGTAGCCAGAGGCCAACAATGCCCTATATTCCGCTTCTTCCTTTTGGTTGCAGCGGACGAAATGCCCCGGTTCGATTTCAATCAAGCGAGGCTTGTCTTCCGAATAGTCATGCGCGGTCTTTGGATTATATTTCACGCGGGTTCTGTGCTTCTCGGTGTCCGGATCGCAATGAGGGACGGCGGAAAGCAAGGAACGGGTATATGGATGCAAAGGATGCTTGAACAATTCGTCGGAGGTGGCGAGCTCAACCAAATTTCCGAAGTACATGACGGCGATTCTGTCGCAGAAATATTTGACGACCGACAAGTTGTGGGCGATGAACAATATCGTTAATCCCAATTCGTCGCGCAAATCGTTCAAGAGGTTGATGATCTGAGCCTGAATGGAAACGTCCAAGGCCGATACCGGTTCGTCGGCGATGATCAATTCAGGATTCATTATAAGGGCGCGGGCGATGCCGATGCGCTGTCTCTGCCCACCGGAGAATTCGTGAGGATACCTGTCGGCGTGCTCAGGGAGCAATCCGACTTTGTCCAACATCTCGTTGACGCGCTGATTGATGTATTTCTTATCGTGGATGCCGTTGATATACAAGCCTTCGGCGATGATGTTTCTGACCGTCATACGAGGGTTGATGGAAGCCATTGGATCCTGGAAGATCATCTGCATCCCAGAGGTGATTCTCGCATGTTTGGCGGCCTTTAAGTCGCGCTTGTAGTCGGCGAGGGTTTGCTTATCCTCGTCGCTAACGACCACTTTGCCGTTATTGGTCTTTTCCAAGAACGAAGCGTATTGCTCTTTGACTTTCTGGACCATTTCGGCGGCGTAGTTCTTGTCGCAGTTCTTGACGTCGTCTTTGACCGCGGCGATGCGGGCTCTTTCGCGGTCGCAGATTTCTTTGGCCGCGTCGATGGCTTCTTTTCTCTGGGCGTCGTATTTGGCTTTGATTTCGTCAACGTCCGGGTTGAAGGAGCTCATCTCGATCTTTTCGTTGGCGGCGATCTCCACCAATTTCTGCTTTAAGCGGATGTTGGTGAATTTGATTTCCTTTTCGTTCCAACGGGTGCCTCCCCCGATGCGGACGCCTTTGAAATAGACGTCCCCGGAAGTGGGCTGGTACAAACGGATGATGGAACGGCCGATGGTGGTCTTTCCGCATCCGGATTCGCCGACCAAGCCGAAGATTTCGCCTTTGTGGATATCAAAGGAAACGTCATGGACGGCTTTGTTGTATTTGAAGACTCCCGTTCCGCCCAATTTGAAGTATTGCTTCAAGTGGCGGACGCTGAGGATGACTTCTTGCTCGTTGAGAGGCTTTTTAATTTCTTCGGACATTATTTCGCCTCCTTTTTCTTCTTGTTGTTTTTGCGTTTGGCCAAAGCGCGGTCGATACGGGCCGTCACTATCTCTGGCGGAACGGCTTTGGGGGCTTCCGGAGCCAATAGCCAAGTGGAGGCGTAATGGGTGTCCGAAACCTTAAACAGAGGCGGTTCCTCTTCGAAATCGATGGCCAAGGCGTATTTGTTTCTGGCTGCGAAAGCGTCTCCCATGGGAGGGATAAGCATGTTAGGCGGAGTCCCGGGAATGGCGTCGATCTTCTCTTTGGTGTCCAAGTCCGGCATGGAAGCCAACAAGGCCCAAGTGTATGGATGGCGGGGATCGTAGAAGATATCGTCCACCGAGCCATATTCGACGATCTTGCCGGCATACATGACGGCGATGTCGTCCGCCATATTGGCAACGACGCCCAAGTCGTGGGTGATGAAGATGATGGAAAGGTTCAATTCCTCTTTGAGGTTGTTGATCAATTCCAAAATCTGGGCTTGGATGGTGACGTCCAAGGCGGTCGTCGGCTCGTCGCAGATAAGTATTTCCGGTTTGGAAGACAAAGCGATGGCGATGACTATCCTCTGACGCATGCCGCCGGAGAATTCGAACGGATACTGACGGAAGCGGATTTCCGGTTGGGGAATGCCCACTTGGCGCATGATGTTCAAAGCCTGCTCTTTGGCTTCGGCTTTGGAAACGATTCTCTTGGAGTCCTTGATTTGCTTGGCGAAATAAGCTAGGAAGGCATCGACATAGGCGTTGGCGTCCAATTTGGTGAGGATGACCTCTCCGACGTGGTTGACCAATTTGGAGCAAAGCTCGCGCAAAAGGGAAGTGGCTTCTTCCGGAGTGATAGTTATTTCCGGAAGCTTGGCCCTTTCCTTCAAGCTCAAAGGAGGGACTTCCAAGCCTTTCTTGGTATAAGATTCGTCGCGCTTCTTGCTTTCGGCTTCGCCATCGATGGCGGATTTTAGGAATTCGACGTATTTCTTATAAGAGGTGTCGAATACCGCGATGGTGTCGTCCTCGTCGTCTTTGAAAGCGAACGAGCAGATGACGGATTTGACCTTGGAATTCAAGGCCTTCAAGGTCTTATAATCCCCTCTTTCCGCCGACAAAGGCCCATCGATGATGGATTGGACGGTGTCGCGGAGGATGGTCAAAGAAATCTTATAATCCTTGTCCGCGGCTTCGATTAGGTCGATATACATTTCCCTCAAAGCCGTCTTTTCTTCGGTGGTCAATTGATTGGCTCTGGCCGGTTCGACGTAGGCTTCCGGCTCTTTGTGGTGGCGGAGGTATCGGGCCGCTTCCTTCAAGGTCGAAGCCGGATAATGGTCGACGTCCTTTGAAATGGCGACGTATCTTTCGTAAACGGCGGCGTCCCTGTCGTGTTTCTCTTTGTTTTCTTCGATCAGCAATTCTTCCAAGGAGCAAACGATGAACTTCTTGACCAATTTGTCGTCGAAGGCGATGTCGTTCTTATTCGCGATCTTTTTGCTCTGGACCAATATTTCGTTAACCGACGAATTGGCTTCTTTTCTGGCCGCTTTGGCTTTGAGGATTATCGGGTCGGTCAATTGCTTTCCGACGCGGATGATCGGGTCCAAGGCCGAAAGGGGGTCTTGGAAAATCATGGATATCTTGGATCCGCGGATATGATGGAAACGTTCTTCGTTGATGGTCAACAAATCTTTGCCGTCATAGATGATTTCCCCGCCTTCGACCAAGGCGTTTTTGGCCAAAATGCCCAAAATGGCCCTGGAGGTGACGGATTTTCCGGATCCGGACTCGCCGACGATGCATAAGGTGCGGCCCTTATACAAATCGAAGGAGATGCCGCGGACCGCTTTGACGGTGCCGCCGTCTACCCTAAAGGAGATGCGGAGATCTTTGACTTCCAAAATTTTGTCATTCGAATTGGCCATATCATTCTCCTCCTCTCAAAGTGGGGTTGAAGGCATCGCGCAAACCGTTGCCTATAAGGTTGAAGGTAATCATCAGCAACGAGATGAAGATGGCCGGGAAGGCAATCATGTGCGGATAGCTCGAAACGAAGTTCGCGCCGTCGTTTAGCAACGTGCCGACGGAAGTGATGTTCGAAGTCTTCAAGTTGACGATATTTAAATAGGATAAGGACGATTCGGAGAAGATAACGCCCGGAATCATCAAGACGGACGAGGTGATCAAAGTGCCCATCGCGTTCGGCAAGATGTCGACGAATATCAACCTGAAGTCCTTGGCGCCCAAAGTCCTGGAAGCCAAGACGTATTCTTGGTTCTTGAATCGATAGAACTGCATACGGGTCGTGGAGGCCGTGCCTATCCAACCCGTCAAAACGAAGGCAAACAGCAAAGAGACGATGGCGCCGACCTTAGCCGCCAAATGAAGTTGGAACAATGTGGCGACGATGACAAACGGTATGGCCGACAAGATATCGGTGATGCGTTCCATGATAAGGTCCACCGTCCCGCCATAATAGCCGGATATGGAACCATATAGCAAACCGATCACCAAATTGATGGCCGAGACGCAGACGCCCAGCAACAAGGACAATCTGGCGC
>CAVIYC010000084.1:0-4168 GCA_963647095.1 Oscillospiraceae bacterium
ATCCCCGCCTATATAAGTTGTTCTTTGATCATCTTGATGAATTGCCTTGAAGCGTTGCTCTGGGAATGAGACTTGGAAGTTATCATCACAATGGAACGCTTCATCAAAGGCAATGAATGCTTCAAGATTATGGCTTTGTTTAGAGAAACCGCCGGTTCGGCCAAGAAAGAAGGCACGAATCCCATGCCCAAGTTGGCTGAGACGGTATCCACGATTAGATCCGCCCCATCGGCTTCGATGTCCGGATGGAATTCGACGCCGCACTTAAGGAAGGCGTCATCCAAGAATTCCCTCAATTTCATTCCTTTCTTCAAAGAAACGAAGGTATATGAGGAAACTTCCTTTGGATCGATGACTTTGTCCTTGAGGTAGGCATATTGGTTGCCGGCCATCAAGACGTCCTCGAAATCCATCAATTTGGTGATTACGTGGTCGTCGTTATATTGGGCGGGGGTGGAAGAAAACGCAATCTCCGAGGCCCCATCGTTCAATCTCTTGATGGCATCGGTGGTGGAACCGGTGGAAATCTTGAACCTCACGTTGGGGTATTTGCTCTTGAAGGCATCGATGGCCTTGAACAAAAATCCCCTCAAGGCCGTGACGGTGGCGGATATGTAAATGGTCCCCTTATCCAAGGACGTGGCCGCGTTTACCTCTTCTTCCCCTTTGATCAATTGGTTGAAGGCCGAAGAGACGTAACCGTACAAAACCTCGGCTTCCTTGGTGAGTTCCAGACCCTTCTTGCTTCTTATGAACAGCCTGCAGCCAAGCTCGGATTCCAAGGCCGATATGGTCCTGGACACGGCCGGCTGAGAAGTGTAAAGCTCTCTCGCGGCCTTGGTGAAATTCTTGTGTTTGGCCGCATAATAGAACACCTTGTAATATTCAAAACGCATGAATGACCCTCCGATTCATAATTATTATTTATCTTAATCGGAAATTATCATTGTCAAAAAGGAAAAAATAATATGGATATCAAAGAACTATCTCTTCAAAAGCACGCGGAATGGAAAGGAAAGATCGAAACCAAGGTCCGCGTGGACGTCTCCACCAGGGAGGCGCTCTCTGTCGCCTATACCCCTGGAGTGGCCGCGCCATGTTTGGCCATTCACGAGGACGTCAACAAAAGCTTCGATCTGACCAGAAGATGGAATACCGTTCCGGTAATCACGGACGGAACCGCCGTTTTGGGCTTGGGGGATATCGGCCCCGAGGCCGGCATGCCGGTAATGGAAGGCAAATGCGCCTTGTTCAAAGCTTTCGGAAACGTCGATGCCTTCCCTATTTGCATCAAGAGCAAAGACACCGAAGAAATCATCAACACCATCAAACTAATTTCCGGTTCCTTTGGCGGAATCAACTTGGAAGACATCTCTTCCCCTCGCTGCTTCGAAATCGAACGCAGATTGAAGGAAGAATTGGACATCCCCGTCTTCCATGACGACCAGCACGGCACGGCCATCGTTACCGGCGCGGCGTTATTGAATGCCTTGAAGTTGGTCAAAAAAGACATCGCCAAAATCAAAGTCGTCATCAACGGTGCCGGTGCAGCCGGCATCGCCATCGCCGAATTCTTGATGGCTTTCGGAGTCAAAGACGTCACTTTGGCGGCCAGACACGGCATTTTGAACAAAGCCGAAACCTGGATGAACCCCGAACAAGTTAGAATCGCCGAAAAGACCAATCCGAGAGATTTAAGAGGGCCTTTGAGCGTGGCTATGGAAGGAGCGGACGTCTTCGTCGGCGTTTCCGGGCCTCATTGCGTCACCAAAGAAATGGTCAGAAGCATGGCCGATAAGCCCATTTTGTTCCCTTGCGCGAACCCCGTTCCGGAAATCGAATACGAGGACGCCAAAGAAGCCGGAGCCTATGTCGTTGGCACCGGATCCAGCCAACACCCGAACCAAATCAACAACGTCTTGGTATTCCCTGGGTTGTTCAGAGGCGCGCTGGATGTGAGAGCCAGCACCGTCAACGACGAGATGATGATGGCCGCGGCCAGAGGCATCGCCGCCTGCGTCACCGACGAAGAGCTATCCCCTGAATACATCTTGCCTTACGCTTATGACGAAAGGGCCCACGAATCGGTGGCCAAAGCCGTCGCGGAAGCCGCGAGAATGACGAAAGTGAACAAGATATAATCTAAATTTATAAGGAGAAGACATGAAAACAGTTGGAAAGAAACTGGCACTTCCCGCGTTAGGTGCGGCTTCGATAATCTTGTCGGGCTGCAATTTCCTCACCGGATTGGAGAAGAACCTAACGGTCGTTCTCAATACCGAGGACGGGGTATTTGCCACTTGCTCCGTTAACATTTTCAATAACTACTACCTAAAGGAAACCCCGACGGTGGAGGATCCGACCTATATGTTCTATGGTTGGTCCCCCAAAGAGGATTTCATCCCCGAAGTGGACGATTCGTCGTTGCTTTTAACTAACAAGCAGGTAATCCGCTACAACGATGTGAAAGCCTATGCTTTGCCGGATTCGGAGATAGTCAATCTTTATTCGGTCATAGCCCCTAGGCCGGTTTATGACTTGGTCGTTGGCTGGTACAACAAAGTCTCCACCTCTGGCCTAACGGAAGAAATCGTGAACAAATACGTCGATGGCATGGAGGCTTATTTGGATAGCCAAGGCCATGACCACAGCTCGCTTAAGATCGACGTTCGCGGATATGAGGGAGACGTGGCCACGGTCGGCAGCAAAGTCAATGACGATAGGGACGTCAACGTCTTAATCGGCATGGGCACCAACATCCAAACCCAAGGCAACATCAACTACGTCGAATTGATCGAAGGCGTCGCGATGGGCAACAAGACCGGCAGAAACATCGCCTTGGTCGTCGAAAACGAACTCGGAAGATTGATCTTCGAGTGGTCCAAGACCGCCGAAGCGCAGGCTTTGTTGGTATAAGGAGGCGAAAGATATGCTTAGAAAGAAGAAATTATTGAACGCCTCATCCATATTGCTTTACGTATTCGCGTTCCTTTGGTTCGTATCCGCCGCCTGCTCATTCTCGGTGGGATTCTATTCGTTATCCATCCCTTCCATCATCTTTGCCTTCGTGGCATTGATTGATGGCTTGGCTTTGTTGACCATCAAAGAAAAGAAAGACCTTAGCGAAATAAAAGGCGGCCTCAAGGCTCAGCTTATCGTTTGGACCATCCTTTCCGTGGTTTCCGTTCCGGCCTTTATTTGCATGCTCGTCGCCCTTTGTTCAAACAAAGAAGACAAATATGCATTGGTCGAAAAGGAAGTCGAGGAAAAGCCCGAACAAGCCGAAGAAGAGGGGAAAAAGAAATGCATCTTCAAATCCGGCGCTTTCATCACGGCGTGCTCTTCCTTGCTTTTGACCTTCGTTTTCTCCGCTTCGGCGATGGGATTCGAAACCAACGCCGGCACGGTGGAAGTGAATAATTTCACCCTCACTAAAGCCATGACCGAAGAAAACAACGAAGGCAAGATAAACGACAAAGCCTTCGTCATCGAAGACGAGAAAGATACCTATAGCTGCACCATCTATCGTCCAAAATACGCGACTTCCGACAACAAATTGCCGGCCGTGTTCGTCCTTCCTGGCTTTACCAGAACCAAAGCCACGATGGCCCAATACGCCATAGAATTGTCTAGGCGCGGATTCGTGGTATTCACTTCCGATCCCGGCGGACAAGGCGCGACGACCGCTACCTCCACTGCCGGAGCCAACGGCATCGAATATCTCGTCCAATATGTCTATAACAGCCCCAAATACGATTTCATCGACAAAGACAGAATCGGGGCGACCGGACACTCGGCCGGCGGCGGAAACGTCATCACTTTGGCCAGCGATTTCTCCGATCAGACAAGCTATGAAAACTCGGTTATCAAAGCCGTCTACAATTCCGGCTACATCAAGACTTCCGCGGCTTCCAAATTCGCCAAACTCCGTTGCAACGCCGCGATGTCTTATGCTTATTACGACGAAGGCGCCTTCCGCTATCAGGAAGACTTGACCGCCTTTGAGGTAATCGCCGACAGATTCATCAACGAAGTCTCCAATGACCATTCTTCCGATATCGGAACCCGCGATTTGGTCGTCGATTTCGAATATGGCTCAATGGAAGACGGAACCTATAGGGTCGTCCATAGGGAAAAGATCAACCATTGTTTCGAAATGTACGATCAA
>CAVIYC010000085.1:0-4137 GCA_963647095.1 Oscillospiraceae bacterium
GGCAAAAGAGACGTTGATGCTCTTTTCTTCTTTTTCCTTGGAACGGAATTCGTCTATCTCGGAGAAAGAGGAAACCGAAGCCAATTCGGATAGGAGGGCCGCGGCCATTTCGATGGCCCTATTCAAATTCTCGATGTCCGTGCCTTTGATGAAACGCTGGGCGGAATCGGAAGAAAGGCCCAAACGGTTGGAAGTCCTTCTTATCGGCGCGCCCGCAAAATGAGCCGCCTCGATGACAACATTTTTGGTGTTTTCGCTGACCGCGCATTGCTTGGAAGTCATTATCCCCGCCAAGCACATGACGTTTTTGTTCGAGCAGACGCACAAATCGCCTTTTTCCAAATGGTAGGCCTTATCGTCCATAGCCACCCAGTCGGTATCGATATCGTCTCTGACTTCCAAGCTTTGCTCGCTTAATAAGTCCGCATCGTACATATTTAGTGGGACGCCGGTCAGTAACATCACGTAATTTCCGGTGTCGACGACGTTGTTTATCGATCTGATGCCTTCGGCCCTTAGGAGTTCCTTCATCCAAGATGGGGATTCTCCTATTTTCAAACCTTTGGCCAAAATCGATAAGAAACGATCGCAGTTTGGGGTGATGGAAGAAACCGGGAAAGCGGGCAAGCTCTTCTCCACCGGCTTTATTTCGTCAAAATGGCATTCTCTCTCAAACAAAGCCGAGACTTCCTTGGCGACGTTTTCCAAAGAATACAAATCCGGTCTATTGGCCAATAAGGAAAGATCCAAGATGGCGTCGTCCAATCCGAGGTAGCCCAAAACGTCTTCTTCGCCGACTTTGGCGGAAGAAGGAAGCTCTTCTATGCCTTCTATCTGTTTCTCGGAAAGCATCTTTCTTTCCACGCCCAATTCCAATAAGGAGCAACACATCCCGTCGGATTCGATTCCCCTGATTTTGCTGGGGGCAATCGTCACTTCTGGTAAGATTGCCCCGGACCTAGCCACTATGACCTTAAGGCCTTTTCTGGCGTTTTTGGCCCCGCAGACTATCTGGTGGACCCCATATTTCTCCCCTTCGTCCACTTGGAGGATGTGGAGATGGTCTGAATCCGGATGGGGAAGGCAGGAAATGATCTCCCCTATCACCAAATTCGTTCCTTTGGCCAAATAGGAAATCCCTTCGACTTCCACTCCGGCGAAGGTGAGCTTGGAAGCTATTTCTTCGTTGCTTATGCCCTCTAAGTCGACATGGGCTCTGAGCCATTTGCTGGAAACTAACATCTTTCGCCCTCCTTATTTCTCTTCGAACGGTTCCAAGAACCGATAATCGTTTTGGTATATGCGGCGGATATCGTCGATGCCATAACGCAATATGGCGAGTCTTTCGACCCCGACCCCGAAGGCGAAGCCGCTATAGACGTCCGGATCGTATCCGCACATCTTCAAGACGTTCGGGTGCACCATTCCGGCACCCAAGATCTCTATCCACCCGGTGCCCTTGCACATATCGCAGCCCTTGCCTTCGCATTTGGCGCAGCTTACGTCCACTTCGACACTTGGCTCGGTGAACGGGAAATAAGAGCTTCTTAGCCTGATTTCCCTCTTGTCGCCGAACATTTTCTTGACGAAGGTTTCCAAGGTGCCTTTCAAGTCGGACATGGAAATCCCCTTTCCGACGACCAAGCCTTCGATTTGGCCGAATTGATGGGAATGGGTCATGTCGTCGTCGTCCCTTCTATAGCATTTTCCGGGACAAATCATCTTTATGGCGCCTTTTTCTTCTAGTTCCACCATGGTGTGGGCTTGGGCGGCCGAAGTCTGGGTGCGGAGCAACAAGGAATCGGTGATATAGAAGGTGTCCTGCATATCTCTGGCCGGGTGGTCGGCGGGAACGTTCAATAGCTCGAAATTGAAATGATCGCTTTCGACGTCCCTTCCTTCCTTTACTTCAAAGCCCATGTTCACGAAGATCTCGGTCATCTCGTCGATGATCAGATAGAAGGGATTGGATTTCCCTTTCTTGATTCTTTTGCCGGGCAAGGTGATATCGATCTTTTCTTCGGCCAATCTGGCGTTTAAGGCCTCTATTTCGATTCTTTCTTCCTTTTCCTTAAAGAGGGTTTCTATCTCTTTCTTGGCGGAGTTGATGGCCGCGCCGAAGGCGGCTTTTTGCTCTACCGCTATCTCCCTCATTTTTCCCATAAGGGAGGAAAGCTTGGATTTCTTCGAAAGATAACGGTTCTTGACTTCAATCAAATCCGATTGAGAATCCGTCTTTTGAATGTCTTCCTTAGCTTCGTCTAATATCGTTTGGATTTCTTCGATTTCCTGCATAATCCCTCCTAAAAACAAAAAAGGCGCCCAGGGAGCGAATTTACCCGCGGTGCCATCCCGATTCGACAGCGATATTTCTGTCCTTTTAAGCCTTAACCGCGGCCAAGGGCAGCTCTCGCTGCGCTCTCCAGGACGAACGCTTCCCCTTGCCTCCTTAGGATGGTCTCACTATCCATCCCTCCCTTTAAAGGCCTTCAAGGGTACTTTTTCCCTTCTTTGAGCAAAATAATTCTATCTCTTTTTTAAAAAAGAGAAAGACGGAAGTTATCGAAGTTACTTTAATTCGTACATCAATATGGCGCCCGCCATGGCCACGTTCAAAGAATCGATGGAATCTATCTCTATGCGGACGTTTACGTCGCCTTTATCTAACACTTCCTTGCTGACCCCTCTGGCTTCGTTTCCCAAAACCAAGGCCAACTTCTCTTTTTTCTCCAACGACTTCAAAGGGACGGAGGACTTTAGATCCGTGCCGATCATTTGATAGCCTTTATTTTTGATTTCGTCGATGATATCGGAGGATTTCGTTTGGATTATATTCAGTTTGTAAATCGCTCCTTGGGAGGCTTGGACCGCTTTGGCTTTATATGGATTCGCCCCATTGAGGAGAATCACGTCCTTGAAGTTGAAGGCCAAGGCCGTCCTAAGCAAGGTGCCCAAATTCCCGGGGTCCGAAACATCGTCCAAAATCAACACTTTATCCGAGGAAATCGGCTTGGCTTCAGGCTTTTTGGAAAGGGTGACGATGCCTTCTGGATTCAAACTCGACGCCAATTTCTTGATGATTTTTTCACTAACGACGTAATTGACGCATTGGCAGTCATAAGGCTTTAAGGAAAAGATGGCCTCGGCCAGAGAAGATTCTTTTCCCATCTCGGCCATATGGAAGCCTTCGGAAAGGAAATAATCCCCTTTGGCTTCTTTCTGCTCTAAGGCATATTTGATTTTCGGATTGTCTTTGGAACTTATCTCTTCTCTTTTCATTTTATTTCGCCTTTCCTAAGTTTTTTGTGCAGTTCTTTGTAATTCGGGCAGTATTTGTAAACGATCTTATAAAACCCTTGTTGGTGGTTTCTTTCGAAATGATGGCTCAATTCGTGGACTATTATGGCGTCGATTATCTCTTTCGAATAGGCGATCAGACAAGTCGAATAGGTGATGGTATTCGTCTTTTTGTTGTTCACCCCGTATCTCGAAGTCATGTCCCTTACCTTCACGTTGTAAGGAGGGACATCCATTATCTTTTCGTATTCCCTTTGGGAAGACAGACAATAATCGTAAAGGAGCCTTCTTTTCTCTTTTACGTCGATATCGTTTTCCTTCAATTCCCCGAATATCGCCGTTTTATCCGATTGGAGCTTGTTTTTCTTTTCTTCCACCCTACTTATCAATCTCGGGCCTTTTTCGTTTACGAAAAGCATTATCGTCCTTTTGGTAACGAAATACGGGGCGTGGACGATCAAAGCGTCTCCTTCCTTGTTAAGTCGCATGGTCATCGAGCGCATATTCTTTTTGCTGATAAGGACGGCGTATTCCTTTCCGTTGACTGTTAGGCTTTCGGGCTTAAAATCCATAAGGGAAATATATCATTCTTGCCTTGTTAGGGATAGGCTAAAAGCGTAAACTACACAAGATGGAAAAGATTCTTGTATCCGCTTGCCTACTTGGCGATAAGTGCCGTTATGACGGCAAAGACAACTTCTTCCCCTTCTTGGAAGAATTGGAAAAACATTACGAACTCGTGGCTTTTTGCCCGGAAATGGCCGCCAATTTGGGTTGCCCAAGGGACAAAGCCGAGATAAAAAACGGCAGGGTCGTTACCGAGAACGGCAAAGATTTGAC
>CAVIYC010000086.1:0-816 GCA_963647095.1 Oscillospiraceae bacterium
GCATTGATGGCCACGACAAGAGGCTTATCGCCATTGATGTTTGTTTCTTTCGATATGGGATAAGATTTCATAAACCTTCCTTAGAATCCGCTTTTGAATATCAGGTGGTTTTGGGTTTTTATTGCATACGGCTCAGCAAGCCAAATAGTTTGTCCTTCTGAAAAAAGACCGGCTTTTTACATGAGGCTTATTGCCACTTGGCTTGATTTCCATGCTTATATCATCTTCGACTGGATACGCCGGCATGACGACACTCAATAGATGCATGTGCAAAATGATAGTGGAATTGGGCGTTTTATTCAACCGCAGCGCCTCTTGCGTTTAGCTTTCCATAGAGGTGATTTTCTTGACGAGTTCGACGTTTGAAAGCCTTTTTAATAGCGCGTCCCTCACGGTTTCATTAGGAATCCATTCGCCTTTGAGACAGCGGAGCATTGCTTCTAGCAAAGCTTCTGCGCTGACTTCTTTTGGGTAGCAGACGATCTCTGCTAGTTCAGGCGGATAACAGGTTAGCTCAAACGAAACCAAAGGGGTTCGATAAGCCAAACAGTTAATTACTTTCGAGGGAAAAGAATAAGAACAATAAGGCTCGGGTATTCTAGGCGAGACGAGCAAACTTGCTTTTCCCATCAAATCGTCGACCTCCGCTTTATTGATCAAGCCTAAAGCTTCAACGCCGCTGATCTCTTGCTTTTTAACAAACTCAAAAGCGTCGCCATAGCCTGCGATAACAAGCTTTGGCTTAGGGGAAGGCATGCTTTGATAAGCACTTAGAAGCAGCTTTATTCCGTTGGCGAAGCTAACCGAGCCCGCGTA
>CAVIYC010000086.1:826-4118 GCA_963647095.1 Oscillospiraceae bacterium
AATAAAGTCTTCCTTTGGGGCTTGGTTTTGCCCAGACGCAACTTTGTCTGAATCCAGTATGCCTTCGCTGATGATGTAGGGTTTATTTTTGTTGATGTAAGGCTCTTCTAACATTTGCCTTGAGAAAAGGACATACCCGTTAGGCAATTCACTGATGAGGGCATTGGAGGCTTTAACATATTCTTTTTTCAGAAAATTTGTTTGCTTTCCGACATCTTTAGGAAGGTCGGGGACCATTAGCACGATTTTGACGTCATGCTTTTTTTGGACTTTTTTGGCAGCGATCAAATAAGGCCAATGCGCTTCGCAAAGAACGATGGTGATTTTAAGATCATCGGCTTCATGCTTCTTGATCATCGTTAGAAGCTTCTTCTTTATGGCCCTGGCTTTGGAAAAATGCTTTATGCCTAGGAGTGTAAAGTAAGAAACCGTGTCGATCCTTTCGCTACTAAGATATTTCCCTTTTAGCCTAGGCGCGCGACAAGTTAAGGGGAAAGTCCCTACTTCAGGAGCGGAAATAAAAACAACTTCGCCGCCTGCCTTTTGGAAGCCATCTAAAAGCAGCCTTTCGTAAAACACGTTTGATAGTGTCGGCGGACGTTTGTAATAATTCCGCTTTAGGTAGTCCTCTTTTTCCGCCTCAAAGGTTTTTCCGATTAAAATATAAAGTTCTCTCATGAAATTTCCGATCCTTAGTTCTAGGTGTTTTTTGCTTTTCTTTCATCGTCAAACGCGGCGAAGATCCTATTCATCAACTGGTTTCCTTTTTGGCCTATAGTCATCAATAAAGCTTTTGACGATTTTTATCCCTCTTTTGAAGTTCAACGCGACGACAGCTAGGAAAGCGACGCCCGAAAGAATATAGAGCCAGACTAAGCTCAATCCTAGGCAGGGCACTAGACAAGCGGCAAAGGCGATTATCGAAGAGAGAATCGGCGTCAGTGATGGCTTGACCGAAACAAAGCGCCTGCTCGCGAATATCACGACAACGCATATGGCCCCATTGCCTAAAATGGTGGATAAAGCCGTCGCCCAAAGGCCAAGATTTGCAAATTTCATCAGCAAAAAGCAGGATACTAGATTGATTATGCTTCCTAAGAGCACGGCGCAGGTGAGGCGCCCTGTTTTTTTCTGGATCATGAAGAAAGGCGCGTAGAAGTTGCGGATGGAGCCTAAGGCGGTGGCGAAAGAATAAAGCGGAATGTATTGCCAGGCTTCTCTATATGATTGCTCATAAAGCAAAGTGAATGGCCAAGCCACCAAAGCGATAAGCGCCAAGCCGATGGCGAGCATCGCTAAGACATCGTCAAATAGAGAAGAATAAAATTGGTTTTCGCTAGGTCCGCTGCCCGAATGTTTCGATAACGCCTCGATGATGTAGGCGTCATAAAAAATAGAATAGGCCAAGGTGCAAAGCGTTGGCACTTTATGAATCACCGATAAAATCCCGGCCGCATCCTCGCCTAGTACCGTGATTGTTATCAGCTTGTCCGAGCCGCTGATAATCCAATAGGAAACGTTATTTAGGATCAATGGAGCCGCGTAGCGGATCATTTCGGACAAAGTGCTTCCTTTGATCGAGGAAAAGGATACGTATTTCCAGATCTTCAATCGTATAAACAAATACAAAAAGGCCATGCCCGCTCCAATGGACATACCATAGAAGTACCCGTTAGCCCCTAAATCAGTGAAGTTCAAAAACAAAATGATGCATCCCACCGTAACAAGGGAATAGATGATCGAGGATAAAGAATAAGAAGCGGTTTTGTTGAGGGATTTCGAAAATACTTGCAGGAAGGTAAAAAGAAAATAGGAGAGGTAATAAACCGAAACCGAGATGGCGTTGCCCGGATACCAAATGCCGATGATAAAAGGCGCAGAAGCCAAGCACAGGGCGCCGATCAGGAAGATCATCCCTCCGTTGGTGAAATAATCTTTGGCTTTATCCTTATCAGAGAGCACGAAGCGCAGAACCGCTTCTTGGACGGCCAAGGTAAGGACTGGATAGATTAAACTGGCTAGAGAAGTAAGCAGATCGATGACGCCAAAATCGGCGGTAGTCAAAAAATAGCTATATACAGGGGCGATGCAAAAGCTAAGAACCTTCGTGAGAATTGTCCCCAAAGCGAAAAACCCCATGTTTTTCCGCATGGATGAGCCGTTTTGCTGGTCGCTTACTGATTTCCTTAACTCAGCCATTTCGCTTTCCTCGGTGAATGGATGCTTTCACGTAGCGCGCAATGGCGCCTAAAAAGAAGGATATCGAAGAAGTGGCGATGGCCAAGGCAAGATTTTCGAGAGCAAGCAAAAGGCAAACCCCGGCGTTTGTCCCGACGAGCAAAGTCCCTAGCGCTATTTGCAAAAGAATGGTTTTCTTAGGACTGTAATTGTTGAACTCCGCGAATAAAGAAAGGCAAAGCGCAGCGATGAAAAAGGGCAAAGAATTAAGAAGAAACGATCCGGCGTAAAGCCCGAATGTCGAGGAGACATAATCGGCCGGATAGAGTATTTTGAAAGTAAAGCTTTTCGTGTAGAAATTAGAACCGTCCGTGCTAATTGTCGCCTCGCCGGAAATGGTTTCTTCGATGTCGCGGGGGTCAAACAAAACGTTGCCGAATTTGTCTATTTTCGAGTAACAATCTGAAGTTAAATGAAAGGTAGGCTGAACGAAAGCGCTATTATGTTCCGGATCTTGCAGCAAGAGATTCAGTTTCAAAGGCCTATCGTAAGCGATAGAAATATCGGCTATATAGGAGGTTATGCTTGACCCCGACGAGTAAAAGAAAGTCGGGTATGAATATGTCTTAGGTAAATATTCTTCCGCTTTGTCTTGAAAGCTCACGTTGAAGGTCGCCGAGATGCTGTTGTCCACGCTAGAGCAGGCTCGTATTGTCGCCTCTTTTGGCTGAGTGGAGGAAAAATAAAGCCTGTTCGCGGAAACGTAGTAGGATAAGGATTCATCTTCAATCGACCACTCTACTGCCGATTCATAGCATCCATTCCCCGAAACGTTGGCGTTCAAGCAGTAAACCTCTTCAATGTAAAAAGAGGTGTCTTTGCAATTTAACTCAATCTGAGTCGGGGCGTTTTTTTCGGTTATATCTGGAGAACCTTCGAAGCGGAAGGAGAATGGGGTGCTAGTGAAAATGGAGGCAACTAAATCTCCGAGGAAGAGGCTGCCATTAAGCGCGATGGCAAGCAATAAGATTAAGTTTGTCCAACGTTTTTCCTTCATGTAGTGATCCTCGTTGGAACGATGATCTTCTTCCTTTCTTTGGTAAAGAAATCATAT
>CAVIYC010000087.1:0-4074 GCA_963647095.1 Oscillospiraceae bacterium
CTTGAACACCATGGGATTCATGTTCGAAGCTCTCGTTGAAAGGGATTTGTCCATTTACGCCCAAAGCATGGATGCAAAGCTCTTCCATTATCAGGATTACAAGGGAAATGAAATAGATTCCGTCATCGAACTAGAGGACGGATCATGGTGCGCTTTCGAAATCAAATTAGGGCTCAGCAAAGCGGAAGAAGGCGCGAATAATTTGGTCAAGGTTTGCGACGACATCGTTGCTAACGGAGGCAAGGCACCACTAATCAAGTGCGTGATTTACGGCGTCGGAAACATCGCATATCAAAACAAAGACGGGGTTTATATTTTGCCGATAACCGCCTTAAAAGACTGAGAGTCAACGTCTCTTATGATAGCCGGAACGTCATTCATTCCGGCTTTTAGTGCGTTTATTCTAGAGGTTTCTTGGCGAAGCGGTGAAGAAACCAATAATCATCGGCCACCAATCAAGAGTCTTGGATGATGGGCGCTTATCAAAAAGCGAAAAGCCCCAAAAAATAAAAAAATGGTGCCTTGCTCAATTAGTCATTGACATCTTTTGGGCTCGCACAATACTAGTGGCGATTTGAGCGATAGTTTACGCGTTTAACGCTCAACATAGAAAAACAACAAAGCTCAAATCGTCATTAGGAGGTTCGGCTATGAAAAAGAAATTAATGATGTTTTTAAGCTTAATGAGCATTTTGGGACTTTCCGCTTGCGGAGACGCAACGAGCAGCTCCAATGGCGCTTCGGGCTCAGCTTCAGGTAACGGAAGTTCCTCTGCTTCGGGCACTAGTGGCTCTTCATCTTCCTCATCTAGCAAAGTTTATGACACGAACGGAAATGAGATTACAAGCGGAAGCTATTCCGTCTCATTCGTCTACGGCCGCCAAACCACGACCAAAACCATCTCGGCCGCGTATTTGATCAATGGCGTGACCGTCAATATAACTTCCGGGGAATTCGAGGTTGATTCGAGTTCGTCTAACCAAGTTGCCTTCTTGGTCGTAAACGGCGGAACGCTCAATATAACCGGAACGGATGCCAGCTATGTGAGCATAGTCAAATCCGGTAGCGCAGCCTCTTCCGGCCAAGTGAGCGACGACTATAATTTCTATGGCATCAACTCCGGAATCGTGGTTTCCGGCTCTTCTTCCAAAGCGAGTATAAAGCACGCGTCTTTGGAAACCGCCGCCAATGGTTCGAATGCCATCGTGGCCACCAACGACGCTACGGTGGACATTTCAGAGTCATCTATAAAAACCACCGGAAACGCCGGATCCCGCGGACTTCATACGACATACGGCGGGAACATAACCGCCGACAACGTCGATATCGAAACGGAAGGCGCATCATGCGCAACCTTGGCAAATGATAGGGGCGGCGGCTCAATCACCGCTTCCAACATGACCTTGGAAACCAATTCCAATGGCTCGCCTTTGGTTTATTCGACGGATTCGATAACGGTTTCCGATTCCAAAGGAACGGCTAACAAAGCCCAAATGGTAGTGGTGGAAGGCGGATCCAGCGCCACATTGACCAACTGCGACTTCTCTTGTTCGGGAGATGGAAACAGAACCGGGACCAGCGACATCAATTCTTCTTCCCACGTCATCGATGCCGGCGGGATATTCATTTATCAGTCCTTCTCTGGGGATAGCGAAGAAGGAACGGATTATTTCTCCGCTACCGGCTGCAGCTTCAAAGTGACTAATAGCGGCGTTCCTATGATTTACGCCACCAACATCACCGCCATGGTGACCTTAAGCGGGAATACCTTCACCCAGGCTTTGTCTTCCGATTATCTCCTTATCGCCGAGGCCACCAACCAATGGGGCACCACTGGTAAGAATGGCGCCAGCGTGACCGTTAAGCTCTCTGACCAAGATTGGGACGAGGATAAGACTTATCACGGAAGCACTTCCTCTATCTCCTATAATTGAATAACGCGCGCGTGATTGCCCTTATCGCGTTAGGGGCAATCACGTTTTTATATATCTCTTATTTCATATATGGATTGTCGAAAAATCCTCAATCCATATAATCAATAAAAAAGGGGTTTTATATGTCATTAGAAATAAGGCCGTTGGATATAACCGAATATAAGGGAGACGCGATAGTCAATTCGTTGGGAATCAGAGAAAACATCAACGTATATGGGAAAATATGCGCCAGCGTGGTCAAGAAATCCCGTTCCAAGGAATTGAAAGACATAATCGCCGGCCATAAAGATAACGCCGAGCCGGGATATATGTTCATAACGAATGGGTACAATCTCCCTTCCAAAAACATAATCCATATATGCACGCCGTATTATAGCCACGACAAGCATCTTTTCGCTTTGGAATACGTCTATAAATTGGCTTTGGTCACGGCTTATAAGAACAAGTGGCACAAAGTAGCCATCCCCATAATGGGAACCGGGGCCAACGGCTACCCTCACGATTACGTTTTGAAGTTGGCCGTGGAATTGTCCAAAGCCTTTTCTTCGTTACACAAGGAAATGCAGATAACCTTATGCATGCCGGTGGTAAGCGCCAAAGAATTCAACGAGAAGTTCGACGAGAATAAAATAAACCAATCCATCGAGGATTTCTTCAAAGAGGACAAGGACTTGGAATCGAGGGAATTTATTTATGACAAAGCCTCTTTCAAGCATTTGGATGATTTCAGGGTTCCGGGTCTTCTGGAATATTCGATTTACGAGATAAAGGAAGCCTGCTTCAAAGGGGAGCAAGAGCTCGATTTCCAAAGAAGAAACCCCAACGGCGCGCATGAAAACAAAGGCAAACTCAGCTTTTTGCCTTTGAAGGAAGCTTTGCTTGACGGTGGGGTCAGACCCGTGTCTTTCGATATGACCAAGCTAAGCGAAAAGTCGGTGACCTTCTATATCGAGAAATACATAGAAACCAGATTCGCGAACAAATCCGACCAGACGGAAATCAGAAGGAACGTCAACAAGATGCTAAGCGGCAGCAACGAATCCACCTCATTGAAGACCAAGCACGGCAATGAGAAAAAGAGGACCACCATCACCATGTCCATGCTGATGAGATATGTCCTTTCCCTCCATATGACCAAGGAAGAGGCTACTGATTTCTTGCTTTTCTGCGGCAAGGCCTTTTCTCCGGTCAGCAAGGAAGATAAGATTTACGAGGCTTTGATCGACCATAAGAAATACGTCACGAACGAAAATGACGTATATAAGATAAATGGCTTTTGCTTAAAGCATGGCATCAACCAAATATTCGATTATTTGCCTGAAAGCGAAGCGTTATAAAAAAACAAAAATACGTGAAAATACTTCCACCCTGGACCTAATCGTTCAGGGTTTTTGTGCCTTAAAGTAATGGTGTTCCCAAAAGGGGACGCCTCAAAGTCGGTCATTTCATTCCTTTCTATAAAACGAGGCGTCTCCGATTGGGAATACCAAGAAGGGAGATTAACTTATGGACGAATTGGAAATGTTGAGGCTTAAGGGCGTTAGGCTGGCCAAAAATGGATTGTACGTGGATGCTTATTGCTTCTTGAAGCGAGCGATGGATAAGGGCAGCGTTTCCGCCATCAACGACCTAGGTGTCGTATATGAGATGTCGGGGGATTACGAAGAATCGTTCTGGTGCTATCTCTCGGCCTCGCAACAAGGCGCGGCATTAGCGACCTGCAATATGGGCAATTGCTATGAAAAAGGGCTGGGCGTAAAGAAGGATTTAAAGAAGGCCATCGAGTGCTATGAGAATGCCATTGAGCAAGGAAGCGCATATGCCTATCACAAATTGTCCAATGCCTATCGTTATGGCATCGGGGTAAAAAAAGACGAAGAGAAAGCCTTGTCCCTTTGCCTTGCCGGGGCCAAGCTTGAG
Organism: Oscillospiraceae bacterium; assembly: GCA_963647095.1. GTDB lineage: Bacteria > Bacillota_I > Bacilli_A > RFN20 > CAG-826 > UBA4951. The sequence goes on from CAVIYC010000087.1 coordinate 3,855, forward strand.
CAAAAAGAAAGAACCGAAAACCAAACCTGCACGGCGGAGCTTAGCTACTATTACGATACGGGGATGGGAACGGAACCTGATTGCAAAAAAGCCTTCAAGTGGGCGAAAATCGCGGCCAAAAGAGGAAATACGATCGGCAAATACAACCTCTCTGAATGCTATTTATTGGGCAAGGGCACGAGAAAGAACATCAAGAAAGGAACCGAATTGCTCTTCGAAT
>CAVIYC010000088.1:0-1511 GCA_963647095.1 Oscillospiraceae bacterium
ATTCCGATGACTATGCCGATAAAGAAGGTATAAATTAGATTTTCGGATATCCAGCCTATGGCTTTGACCAAATAGGGATTTACGAAGAAATAATACAAAGCCCCGGCGACGAACCAGAAGAAGGTAAACAAAGGGCAGATCAAGCCCTTGAAGTTCCCCCATCTGTTGGAATAATCCCAAAGTTTGATATGCATGCCTTTGATGAAGATGAGGCCGCCGATGAGTTCGATGAGGGTCAATGAGACGCCTATCAAAATGACGGTTATCACCACGATCCAAGCTTCGGAATCGATGAAATTGCCCCAGGGGATGTTGGAAAACCCATAAAGGATTATGGTCCCGAATCCATATAAAGGTATATATGGCCCGACCATGAATCCGGGATTCATCCATTTATGCTGGGAGAAGAATCTTCTAAACAAGACTTCCAAAACGTATCCGAACACGGATCCGATAACGAATAAGGTGGCAACGATAATGACGTATTTCATACCCTAAAATTATACCTTAAGAATTATTTTTATCATCAATGCGCATAAATTAAGGAAAAATGTCGGTTTCTGAAATCGAATAACTAATCGGACGTCGCAAACGAAAAAGAATAACGAATTGTTTTATAGAAAGCGTTCGTTTTAAAGACAATTTCAAACACTTCAAATTGGTCGGCGACATCGTAATGCCATCTTCTACATATAACTTTAGTGGTCTACAAAACGCATAAAACTCGATTATCTCGCCTTTTTTAAAGCGAAACTCAATTTGTTCGCAACATTTGTTTCAAACTTTATTATTAACTAGTTCATAAACAAGTTTTAAAAATTGGCTTTCTTAATTCTCGACCCACGCCAATAGAACCGGTCTTTTATAAAGAAAAACAGCACCGATTCTATCGATGCTGTGAATGTCAGTTGGTTGCGGGGGATGGATTTGAACCACCGACCTCCAGGTTATGGGCCTGGCAGGCTACCAGACTGCCCTACCCCGCGATGAACTTTGGGCAAGGTGTATATTATACAAGTCATGCCCATCGGTCAACAAAAAACACCAAGTTGGAGTATTAACGTGTAGGAAAGCCGCTATTTTATCAATATGTTTTATAATTCCTTCCGAGAAGAGAATACAAATAGCCGTTGGTTTTCTTCTTAAAAGTCTTTTCGGCGAATTCCATATAAGCGCCTATTTGCTTATCGTATGACGCATCGTCGATGTTCTTGGTCTTGTAATCGATGATATCGATGTGGTCGGGATAAATGACCATAAGGTCGATCGTGCCGTTCAAGCCGGTTCCTTCATCTTCGTATTCGTATTCTTTGAAGATCTTCCCTTCCTTGATGTTCGCCATAAACGGAGCGTTGAGGAAACTTTCGACAACGCCACGTTCTTTTTCGTTCATGTTGGAATATGAAGGATTCAAGAAATCCGTGGTTTCCAACAAGAAGTGCATCTTGGTGCCGAAGTCCAAAGCGGATTTGTCGCTATTTATGTTCAAAGTCTTTGAAGCCCTGCTTGAT
>CAVIYC010000088.1:1521-4060 GCA_963647095.1 Oscillospiraceae bacterium
GGAGGATTCTTCAAAGAAGGCATTTCGGATTCTGGGTCATACCCATAAATAGAGAATTTCGAGCAATTCAAAACCGACTCAAGCATATCTTTGAAAGAATTAAATGACGTCGGTTCTTTGACGTTTTCGCCGATCTCGACGAAATAATCCGGAGATTCCGCGAAAGGCATGCTTTTCTTCTCTTCTTCACCCAAAGAAACAAATTGGAAAGTGGGCTCGAAACCCTTGGCTTTCAATTCAGAAAGAAATCTTTCTTCGTTGCTTTCCCCGTTTGCGTAGCTCGAATATATGCCCTTTAGAACGTGATTGATGTCGTCGGTTTGATTTGAATCTTCTTCCGGTTCATCCATCTCCAACGGGATTATCAATTGTTCCCTAGTCCTAGTCAAAGCCACATAAAGTTGCCTTATCTTTTCCGATGTGTCTTCTTTCGATTCATACACCTTGTTGGCTTCTTTGATGATATTGGCGACTTTGGGATCGAGAGGCATTATGAGGCCCAATTCGCCGGACATCGTGCATTTTTCTTTGGTTTCGCCTTTGTAGAATTCCTTATAAGTCCCCGCCAAATAGACGATTTTGAATTCCAAGCCTTTGGATTTGTGGATGTTCATCAAATGGATCGAATCTATGGAGGTTCCGGTGCTGGAAAGCTTCAAGCTGAGCGAATAAGCATCGATGTTTTCCATGAAGGATATGAAGTCTTTCAGCCCATATCCGATCTCGGACATGGATTTGAAGGTATTCAGGAAATAATCGAGGAACTTATGGTTCTTTTCCACGTCTCCCAAAGCCACGCACTTGAAATAAACGTCCAATTCATAAATGAGTTTTTCGAATATCGAATAAGGCGACGATTGGAGATTATCGAGTAGGATGTCCCTTATTTTCGCGGTTATGGCCTCGCTTGATAGCTCTTTTCTTTCTTTTAGGAATATCTGATATATTTTTTCGTCGCTATAGGAGAACAGGAAGGATCTGGCCAATGACAGCCAGGCTTTTTCGAATTTCGGATTGTCTTTGACGTCGTCTCTTAAAATGAAATCCACCATCCTCAAAAGGTTGGTCAAAACCAAAATTATCTCATTGGCGGAAATGTCGTCGTCGTTTTCGACATGTATCGGAAGCTTCAAGTCGTTGAAGACCTTTTGATATTTCTCGAAGGCCCTTCCCCTATCCATCAATATGCAGAAATCCCCGAATGTCACCGGGCGCTTAAAGGCACCTTTCTTTTTGTCGTATTCCATCACCTCATAGCCATCGTTGATCTTATTGATGATGTCTCTGGCGATGAGTTTGGCTTCCGTTTCGGGACTCTTCTTTTCGCCTTCTTTTAGATGGTAAGCAAGTATCTTGGTGTGGTAGTTATAGCCCGTATGGCCGATAGTCAAATAATCCTTGTTGCCGGATTGGATCATGTGTTCTTCTCGGTAATTGGCCCCACCGCATTCTTCGGTCATCAGTTGCTTGAACATGAAATTTATGTCGTCCAGCACTTCTTTGCGGGAACGGAAATTCTTGTTCATGTCGATGACCAAGCCATTGCCGTTTTGTTTGTAATCTTTGTATTTGTCGATGAATATGGAAACTTCGGCGTTCCTGAAGCGATATATGGATTGTTTGACGTCTCCGACCATATAGACGTTGTCGGAAGCGATGAGCTTTATGAAGCTGTCTTGCAAAGTGGAAGTATCTTGATATTCGTCGATCATTATCATCTTCAAGGACGATTTGATTTCTTCTCTGGCTTCGTCGTTTTCTTTGACCAGCTTATAAGCCAATTTGGCGATATCGGCGAATTCGTAAACGCCATATTCCTTTTTGTAGGCGGCGATTCTTTTATCCATTTCCTTTATTATGCGGACGATGGTTTTGACGTATTGCTTGGTTTCGTTCAATTGCTCAAAAACTTTCTCTTCGTTTTCGGGCAAGATTTCCATAAACTCCGTTAGCTTCTTTGAGGCGTCTGCGTATTCTTTGACCCTTGCTGTCGTTTGCTCGCTCCAATCCTTGCAACTTTTTTGAATGTTATTCGGATCGGCGGGATCGATATTTCTGAAAGTCTTCAAAAGAGAATCGTAATCATCGGCCTTGAAAAATGAGCTAAACACCACGTCGGAAAGATAATGGTTGGCTTTGTCTTTCTTGTCTTTGGTATCAAATTCGGGAGGAAAGTTCTCGATGGATAAGGCCACTCTTTTCCTTAACGAATCAATCTTTTCTACCACCAAAGAGACTATTTCGTCGAATTTTTCCTTCGAATAATAATCGGCTTCGAATTCGTTTAAATATTTTTCGGTGTCCAATTCCAATAAGGCTTTGTCGTAAACCTTGAGAATCAGCTTTCTTATGTCTTCGTCGTCTTTTAGGCAGAAACGGCTTATCATCGACGTGAATTCTTCGTCGTTTTCTTTGTATAAGCGCTCGAATATCTCGTCGATGACGTCCCTTTTCCTCACGTCAATGATGGTCTTATCGATTAACGAAACATTTGGGGAAACGTTCAAGGCGAAATGGTATTTTTTGACCAGATTCAGAG